>JBGOVD010000320.1:0-3406 GCA_041477935.1 Dissulfurispiraceae bacterium
AAGCCCGTCGATGGTGTTTTTGAAACAGACCATCTCGGCCCCCTCGACGATCCCGCGGAATGGGAACATCGCCTCAAGGACCGCAACAAGAATATCATGCTTGTCGGACATCTTCCCTATATGGAAAAGTTTTTTTCACTCCTGTTATGCGGTTTTATCGACGACCACATTGTCAGGTTCCACACTGCCACGATAGTTTGCCTCAATAGAGAAAAAAACGGGACTTGGGTGCTGCAATGGATGCTGGGACCTGAAACTATAGGTTAGTAAAACGGAGCAGGAGCTTTATACGGTCGAAACGCGGGCATTAAATCAGACGGTAAAGAGACAATCCCGGTCGTTTCCCGGAGGACTTAATGTTTCAGCTCAGTGCCGAAGACGCTGATGAACTTTCAAGATCACAATTTGTGACCTTAAAACCAAAGCTAAAAAATGAAAGTATCCGTTATTCTTGCTCATCCTAAAAAGGGCAGCTTCAATCATGCCATAGCGTTGACGGCTGTTGAGCAGCTGAAACTGAACGGGCATGAAGTCTTTTATCATGACTTATATGAGGAGAAGTTCGATCCGGTTCTTACGGATATGGAAATATCGAAGAATGCATCCTTGCCCGACCCAATAGTTGGGTATTGCAACGAGATTGCCGAATCCGATGGCATTGTCATAGTGCATCCAAACTGGTGGGGGCAGCCCCCGGCAATATTGAAAGGCTGGATTGACAGGGTCATACGGCCGGGCGTTGCATACGAATTTCTGGAAGGGGATTCAGGTGAGGGAATACCGAGCGGGTTGTTGAAAGCAAGGGCTGCAATAGTGTTCAATACATCTAATACCGAAATGAAGAGGGAAAGGGACGTTTTCGGTGATCCGCTGGAGACATTATGGAAGAATTGTATTTTTGGTCTTTGCGGAGTTGCAGAAGTTTACCGGCGTATGTTCAATGTTATTGTTACCAGCACGGAAGAAGAAAGAAACACCTGGCTGGATGAAGTAAGGCAAACGATATGTAAATTCTTTCGGTAGGCAAAAGAAGGATTAGTCTGTAATTATTAACGGCTTTAATTTTTCGGGCGCTGGTGAGTAAAATGCCGGGCTGGATAAGGGGAACAGGGAAAATGGTAAGAGTATTCAGAATTATCTGCACTGGACTGATATTGTTATCCTCCGGCCTTTGCTTCTCCGAAGAAGCAAAGGCCGACCGGCAGCTCGTGAGGACTCTCATGCAGAAGTCCGGCTTGAGCAAGCAGATAGAACAGATTCCGGCCGCCATGCAGGCCGACATAGTCAGGGCGAGCCTGGAATCCGACAATCCCCTTTCCCAGAGTGAGATTGATGATTTGAGCAGAAAGGCGGCAGAGGCGTTCAATGCAGGGATCCTGAAAGATACAGTTGAAAGGTATATCCTGGGAACCCTTCCGGAGAAGGATATCCGAATGGTGTTGGCGTGGGTCAATTCACCATTGGGCGAGAAGATCTCAAGGCTGGAAGAAGAGGCCGCCACGCCGGCGGCCTATCAGGAAATACAGAAGATTGCTGCACAGGAGATAAAAAAGAGCGCGCGTTCTGAACTGCTCTCAATATTGGATAATGCGATAAAAGCAACGGATGTCGGAGTGAATATTGCGATCAACGTGCAAGTCGCGTTCATTTTGGCCGTGACTGCCGGGATGCCAGCAGAACAAAGGCCTTCGGTGGAAGATATCCTGACCGAAGTGAGCAAGGACAAAGCACAGTTACGGCAAAATATAGAGCGGGAAACCATGGCAGGGTTTCTTTATGCTTACCGGTCGTTGACGGACTCCGAGATAGAGAAGTATATAGAATTCGCCGAATCCGGACCGGGCAAGAAATATCATGCCGTTTCCGCCGAAGGACTCAATGCTGCATTGATGCAGGCGGGGCTCGCCCTCGGCAGTAAACTTGGACAGGGTATTAGTAAAGAGGGCAATAACTCTTTTTGACGGGAAGGAGGCCGGGATATCTCCGCGCCGCTGAGGTTAATAAATTATAAAGAATATTTTGTGCGGCTTGGAAGCAAACAGATGTCAGGCGTGGTACAATTTATCAGCACAATATCATGGAGGGCAGGATGAAGGCCATCAAGTATGCTCAGGTAGAAGCGACACATTACAACAATGAAAAGGCTAAAGGAGTTGCTGCGCGCGTAGTCATCGGCAAGGCCGACGGTGCTGACAATTTCTGCATGAGGGTGTTCGAGATTTCAGCCGGAGGCAACACCCCGAAACATACGCATGACTGGGAACATGAGATGTTTATTCATCAGGGAAAAGGTGAAGTTTTTGGCAATGGGCAGTGGAATAAAGTCGAGACCGGGAATGTCCTGTTTATCCCCGGCAACGAAGAACATCAGATAATGAATACCGGTGCGGAAGCTTTGATTGTAGTTTGCCTTGTCCCATCAACAGCCCCGGAGCTTTAAATGTCGATGCGGTGATAGCCAAAAAAGCTCTAATGCCTTTTGGGATAAATCAGGTCATTAGAGTCAAAAGTGATTTGTTATTACTGGGCTAGTGCGAAGCCGGATCTTGGGGGTAATGCAGTGCATTTGCGCCGGATTCTGATTGGTACACTTTCTTTAGTAATGGCGCTCCTGCTTGCGTCGGGTATTTCACTGGCAGCTGAGCGTGCGTATCACCATATCGTTGTGCTCGGCGATCCCCACCTGCCGGGTGGAACTCTGCACCAAAAAGAACAGGTCCGGACGACCGTCAATGGCTGGAACGATGTTGACCTTGTTGTGGCGGTGGGCGATATAACCGAAGAGGTGGGAGACGACGATGAATATGCCAAAGCAAAGGCCTACTTCGACCTATTCACCAAGCCTCTGGCGCTGATCGGCGGCAATCACGATTATATATATGAAGACTCGCTCAGTATAACAGGCAGGAAGATTAAGGCCCGCGAGTCGACACGCGTATACAAGCTCGACCATTTCAAAAAGACTTTTGGCCTTCATGAAATCTACTATACAAAATCCATGGGTCCCTATTTGCTGGTTTTCCTGACGCCCGACGATCTTCAGGCTTCAGCACTCACTACCATATCTGCGACACAGTATAAATGGTTCGCCTCGACACTCGCTGCTAACAAGTACAAACCGACGATTATTTTTTTCCATGGCCCCCTGGCGGGCACTCTTGACAAATACAGCAAGAACGCCAACACCGATGACTACGTGGCCCAGCCCAGTGAAGAAATCAGAATGATCCTTACCGATAACCCCCAGGTCATCCTCTGGGTTTCCGGCCATACGCACACATCACCGAAGGAACCGAGCTTCGCCTCAACGGTGAATCTTTACGAAGGCAGGGTGATGAACATCCACACTACGGACATGAAGAGGAAGAATATCTATACCAATTCGCTTTTTCTGTACGATGAGGGC
>JBGOVD010000327.1:0-3372 GCA_041477935.1 Dissulfurispiraceae bacterium
CGAAAAGGGTTATCTGAAAGAAGACATAGAGACAGAGAAGGAATTCCATGTCGAACTTAACGACGACTCTTTTAATGTCAAGGCCGACATCGTCATTAAAATCTGTGGCAGCGGCTTTCTCCTTGCTAAATGCGCGATGAGCTCGCCTGAATCGTGGGAGCGCTACTCCATTGCCTTGAGCCGCGTTGCCTGTGCGGAGATGGTCCCATTCTGCCTCGTGACAGACGGAGAATTTGCGCGTCTCCTCAATGTTCGGACGGGGGAAATAGTTTGCGAAGGCTTTAAGCAACTCCCATCGAGGACTGAGGCTGTCCGGCTCCTGGATGAGTTATCCAGGACGCCTTTTTCATGCGCTAAACCGGACAAGGAAAAGAGAATACTCTTCGCTTTCTCCGGTATCGGCTGCCCTACCGAAGAAGAAAAAGGTTCAATAGAAAACTTTTGACAATTTCCGGAGGATTGTGGTATAAATTACTACCTTTAATGATGGCCCTGTGAGGTCAGAAAGGTAAGGAGAACAAGTGACGCCAAAACTGAATATCGAGCCTTTTCCTGAAGTTGGGGAAAGGCTTTTTTTGTGAGATTATGAGCAAGGAACTACTGAATAAGCAGGACATCGAGCGGATTCTCTCAAGGATCGCCCATGAGATCATCGAGAAGAACAAGGGGCCTGAGAAGCTGGGCCTGGTAGGGATCCAGCGGGGAGGCGTTCACCTTGCGCATCGACTTGCGGCAAGGATCGACACGATCGAGCACGTTAGTGTGCCGGTCGGTTCACTGGATATTTCTCTTTACCGGGACGACATCAGCCTGAGAAAAAAACATCCGATTGTCAGGAAGACTGATATTCCCTTCGATATTTCCGAGAAGGTCATAATTCTTGTCGATGATGTCCTGTTTACTGGCAGGTCGATAAGGGCGGCACTCGATGCACTTATGGATTTCGGCAGACCGGCACAAATCCAGCTTGCCGTACTCATCGACAGGGGACACCGTGAACTGCCGATCAGGGCAGATTATGTGGGTAAGAACATCCCGACGGCCAGGAACGAAAATATTGAAGTGCAACTCGAGGAAGAGTCTGTGGAAGAAAAAGTAGTTCTGATCAGCGGAGAATAGCGAAATATGCCGAAAGACCTTGTCAGCATAAAGGACATCTCGAAAGAAGAGACTGAAGCGATAATCGATACGTCCCTTTCGTTCAAGGATGTCCTCAGAAGAGACATCAAGAAGGTGCCGGCCTTGCGGGGCAAGACGGTGGTCAATCTCTTTTTCGAGCCCTCCACGAGGACCAAGACATCTTTCGAGCTTGCAGAGAAGAGGCTGAGCCTCGATGTGATTAATTTCGCGGTCAGCAGCAGCAGCGTTGTGAAGGGAGAAAGTCTGCTCGACACTGTCAGGACCATCGAATCTTACGGGATAGACTACTTAGTCATTCGTCATGCCTCTTCCGGAGTTCCCCATTTCATTGCCCGACAGACGCGCGCTTCAGTGGTAAATGCCGGAGACGGTATCAATGAGCATCCGACGCAGGCGCTTCTTGACGCAGTGACCATGAAGGAAAAGAAGGGCGGGATCAAAGGACTTGAGGTTGCTATCGTTGGAGATATCCTGCACAGCAGGGTTGCCCGCTCGAATGTCGATTGCCTTACAAAGCTGGGAGCTCATGTAAGGCTCGTCGGACCACCGACTCTCATGCCCCTCAACCCGCCTGAAGGGGTGAAAGTTTATTACGATATGAATGAGGGGATCAAAGGGGTTGATGTCGTAATGATGCTGCGTATTCAGCTTGAAAGGCAGGGAAAGAGTTTCTTCCCCTCGACAAAGGAATTCTTCAAGTACTGGGGGCTGAGCGCTGAGAGGCTATTGCTCGCTGACAAGGATGCATTGGTCATGCATCCCGGACCGATGAACCGCGGTATTGAGATAGCTTCGGATGTGGCGGATTGCCCCCAGTCCGTAATTCTGGAACAGGTGACAAACGGCATCGCCGTCAGGATGGCCGTTATATATATGCTTCAGGGATAAAGACGATGGATAAAAGAACGCATATCAGAAACGGACGCTTAATCGATCCCTCGCAGGGAATAGATGGATACGGAGATCTCGTTATCGAGGATGGTAAGATAGCAGAGATGAGCATCAAGGGTGCTGAAACGCCCAGAAAGAAGCAGTCAGCCTCGGCGGCTAATACCGGGAGTGAAAGGGCCATCGATGCCCGGGGAATGCTTGTGATTCCCGGCCTGGTGGACATGCATACGCATCTGAGAGAGCCCGGTTTCGAATATAAGGAGACGATAAAAACAGGGACCATGGCCGGGATCAGGGGAGGATTCACCTCACTCTGCCCGATGCCGAATACCAACCCGGTGAACGACAATCCAACAGTGGCGGCATTTGTCATAAAGAAGGCGATGGCCGAGGGTTACTGTTCGGTCTTTCCCATCGGCGCTATCACGAAGGGACAGCAGGGGCTGGAACTGGCCGAAATGGGATTGATGCAGGAGATCGGCTGCGTCGCTTATTCGGATGACGGAAGGCCTGTTATGAACAGTCTTGTCATGAGGAGGGCACTCGAATATTCCAAGGCGTTCACCTTTCCTCTCATAGCCCACTGCGAAGACCTCTCCCTGAGCGATGACGGCGTCATGAACGAGGGATCTCTGTCGGCGTATCTCGGATTGAAGGGGGTCCCTGCTGCGGCTGAAGAGGTAATGATATCGAGGGACATCATGCTCGCGAAATTGACCGGCGGCAGACTGCATATCGCACATGTATCGACGAGGGGATCTGTCGAGATTATCAGGCGGGCGAAGAACGAAGGAATCCGGGTTACCGCGGAAACCTGTCCGCACTATTTTTCGATCACCGAGAGGGCAGTATTGGGGTTCGACACCAGCGCCAAGGTAAACCCGCCCCTGCGTACAGATGACGATGTGGCGGCGATAAAAGAAGGACTCAAGGACGGTACTATCGACGTGATAGCCACGGACCATGCGCCTCATCATGCGGACGAGAAGATTCTCGAGTTCGACCGGGCTCCTTCGGGGATATCCGGCATCGAAACCGCGCTGGCCCTTAGTCTCAAACTTGTTGCAGAGGGAGTGCTCACTCTCAATCAACTCCTGGAGAAGATGGCGCTCAATCCGTCCGGGATTATCGGAATCGACAGGGGGACTCTGAAAGCTGGCTCCGTTGCCGACGTGGTTGTTCTGGACGCTGCAAAGGAATTTATTGTAAACCCGGATAATTTCGCCTCAAAGGGCAAAAATACGCCGTTTCGCGGCTGGACATTGAAAGGAGTTCCGTCTGTTGTTATATCAAAAGGGAGAATTTACGATATCGCGGAGTGGAAGGGCTAATGAATAAAGC
>JBGOVD010000220.1:0-4568 GCA_041477935.1 Dissulfurispiraceae bacterium
GCAGATGAAATCCTTTATGATGAGGAACTCCTGCTCAAGGTCAACCTGATCCATGAGCATATCCACTACCATGACGGCCAGGCCCACAGCCATCTGCACTCCCACTATCTTTTCCATAAGCACTGAAGACAGCCTTGTGATAAATAGGCCCTGGTATCGGTGAACCAGCGCCAAATATTGTTGCTGATAATCATCCGATATGGATATATTTTGCGGATGCATTCGTCATTTGTGATACAATTTATATGCATAACTCGTTTAATGATGTATTTACGAAAGGCGAGATTGCTTAGCATTGCTCTCGAAGACGGCAAAATACTTTTTCAATAGATCTTCAGGTTCACGGAAAAGATGATCGACATTATGAGATATATCAGCAACCTCAGCATACGATCAAAATTATTGGTCGGTTATGTTACGGCCTTTGTCCTTTTTCTTGCCGTAGGCGGGTTGATCATCTATCCCATTATGCAAAAGACCATTGAGGCGAACATAGAAAGTGAGTTGAACAATACTACAAAAACCATTCTGAGCATGGTCAAGACCGCTGCGGACGCTTCGATAAAAAACTACCTCCGGGCCGTGGCTGAAACGAACAAAAATATAGTGGAGCAATCATACAAGCTGTATACGCAAGGGATGCTAAGCGAACAAGACGCCAAAAAGCGCGCAGTATCGATATTATTGAGCCAGCGCATCGGCAAGACGGGTTACATCTATTGCCTCGACAGCAAGGGAATCATACGAGTTCACCCTGTTGTCGCACTTCTCGGGGCTGATCTCACCAGATACGGTTTTATCCAGGAGCAGTTGAAAAACAGGGAAGGCTATATTGAATATGACTGGAAAAACCCCGGAGAATTAAAGACAAGGCCGAAAGCTCTTTACATGACGTATTTCAAGCCTTGGGACTGGATCATTTCCGCTTCTTCGTACCGTGAAGAGTTTATCCAGCTCATTAACATAGATAATTTTCGCGAAAGCATCCTGTCGATCCGCTTCGGGAAGACCGGATATTCATATATTATGGATTCCAGGGGGAATCTTATTGCTCATCCGGCACTTACCGGCAATACGTATGACGTGAAGGATTCCAAGGGGCGCGAGTTTGTAAAGGAGATGAGCGAAAAAAAGAACGGCAAGATCATCTACACGTGGCGCAACCCGGATGAGAAGGAATATCGGGAAAAGCTGGTCATCTTCAATTATATACCCGAATTTGACTGGATCGTCGCTTCATCCAGCTATGTTGAAGAGTTTTATGAACCGCTGAATCACATCCGGCTCATAATTATTGCTCTTTTCATAACCGCGCTGATTTTATTGCTCCTGCTGACATATCTATACTCCGCCTACATAGTAAAAGGCCTCAACAAATTGATCCAAAGTTTTCAGACCGGCAGCACTGGAGACCTTTCGGTCCGAATGTCCAAAACGTCCGGAGATGAATTCGGGAGGATAGCAGACTATTTCAATGCATTTATTGAGAAACTGGACGCGTACAATCGGTCCTTCCAACAGGAAATTGCTGAGCGAAGGCGGATCGAAGAAGCGCTGCGGGAATCCGAAAAGCGTTTATCTCAAATTATTGATTTTCTTCCCGACGCGACCTTTGCCATCGATCTGGACGGGAAAGTCATAGTATGGAACCGGGCCGCCGAGGAGTACACCGGCGTAAAGGCAGAGGACATGCTGGGCAAAGCTGATCATGAACATTCCATCCCGTTCTATGGGGCAAGGCGCCCCATTCTGATCGATCTGGTGCTCAATCCATCCGAAAAAATCGAAAAGCTATACCCATATATTATAAGAGAGAGCGGGATGGTTATCGGTGAGGGTTACACCCGCAACGTCAAACGCGGCGAAGCATATATGTTTGGAATAGCAGCTCCCCTGTATGACTTTGAAGGCAATGTCATCGGGGCGATCGAGTCGATCCGCGACGTTACAGAGCGGAAAAAGCTGGAAGAGCAGCTCAGGCATGTCCAGAAGATGGATGCGGTCGGGACCTTTGCCGGAGGCGTTGCCCATGATTTCAACAATATCCTTACTGTAATCATCGGATACGGAAGTCTCCTGAGACCACGACTGGATGATGGCAATCCGTTAAAGAACTACGTCGATGATATCCTCGCAGCGGCGGAGAGGGCGGCGAATCTGACCCGGCGACTTCTGGCCTTCAGCAGAAAACAGATAATGAGCCCGGATCAGGTGAATCTCAACGAGATTGTAAAGAGGTTCGAGAAATTTCTCATGAGAGTCATCGGCGAGGACATCGAATTCAAGATTCACTTGAGCGATAAGGACCTGATCGTCATGGCCGACCGCGGCCAGATCGAGCAGGTCCTTATGAACCTTGCCACGAATGCGCGGGATTCGATGCCTGCAGGCGGAATATTAACCATAAAGACCGAGCGGGTCGACATCGTGGGGCTGAATGGTTATATAAAGCCTGGGTCTTATGCCGTTATTACTGTTTCGGACACCGGAAGAGGTATGGACGAGGCCACAAGGCTGAGGATTTTCGAGCCGTTCTATACGACCAAAGAGACGGGCAAAGGGACAGGGCTTGGACTTTCCATAGTCTACGGCATCATCAAACAGCATAACGGCGAGGTCAACGTTTACAGCGAACCCGGAAAGGGGACGACGTTCAAGATATATCTGAAACTCATAGATACGAGAATAGAAGGAACGAAGGTGTCCGCACCCGCCATACCGGTCGGGGGCACGGAAACAATTCTGATTGCCGAGGACGATGCCGTGGTCAGAAAGTTGGTGAAAGGAATCCTCGAGGAGCACGGATATACCGTGATAGAGGCAACGGACGGGGAGGACGCGGTCGCCAGGTTCACGGAGAACAAGGACAGTGTCCAGCTCCTTCTCCTGGATGTTGTGATGCCGAGAAAGAACGGCAAAGAAGCTTATGAAGAGATACACCGAATAAAGGAAAATGTGCCGGTACTGTTTACGAGCGGCTATACCGCGGACATCATCAATAAAAACGGGTCCCTCGAGGAAGGAATGAACTTCATCACGAAGCCCGTTACACCGCAGCTCTTGCTATCCAAAGTGAGAGAGATCCTGGATAAATGACAGGCAGCAAAGCGTTGACAAGACGCTGATTGTTGATACTCTGAGGTAAAGACCTCTAAGTGACTCACGTGATGGAGGGACACTTCTGTATGGAAAAAGCCACGGACTGCAGCAAGCTTCCCGAAAGATATAAGGAATTCTATCATTTAATTCGACAGTTTATTGACGACTCCAGGATTTTCTGCGGGCCATTCGAAACCCTTCAATACGGTGTAGATGCGAGTTTCTACCGTTTGCTCCCCAAGGTAGTGGTCAAGGCCCGGACACGGGAGGAAGTCTCGAAAATACTGAAGGTCGCAAATGGGATGCAGGTACCTGTGACCTTCCGGGCCGCGGGCACCAGCCTTTCGGGGCAGGCGCTGTCGGATTCGGTCCTGATCTACCTGGCAGGCGCATGGAGGGGATACAGAATAGCCGGTGATGCATCCACTATCAGCCTTGAACCGGGAGTCATCGGTGCCGATGCGAATTATTATCTCGCTCCTTTCGGAAAGAAGATCGGCCCGGACCCGGCTTCTATAAATGCCTGCATGATAGGCGGTATTGCTGCGAACAACGCAAGCGGCATGTGCTGCGGGACTGCAGAGAATAGTTACAAGACCGTCGAAAGCATGAAGCTTATCTTCGTCGACGGCACTCAGCTCGATACGGCTGACCCGGTGTCAAGAGAGCGATTCAAGGAGAGTCATAAAGACCTCATTCGTGACATCTCAGGCATCAGGGATGAGATCAGGGCGGACACTGCCCTGGCGGAAAGGATACGGCAGAAGTTCAGGATCAAGAATACCACCGGCTACGGCATCAACTCCTTTATAGACTACGATGATCCCATAGACATCATCATGCACCTCATGATCGGCTCTGAAGGCACGCTGGCATTTATCTCTGAAATAACCTACAGTACCGTGGTCGAGCATCGACATAAGGCCTCGGCCCTGATGATATTTGACAATCTCCAGCTTGCCTGCCGTGCAACAGTGAAACTCAAACAGGGGCCTGTCTCTGCGGTGGAGCTTATGGACAGGGCCTCTCTGCGCTCCGTAGAGGATAAGCCCGGAATGCCGGCCTATCTCAGCGAATTGGGCGATGACGCTGCGGCGATCCTTGTCGAGACCAGGGCTGCTAGCAAGGCCCTGATCCTCCATCAGATCGGGGAGATCAACAGTCTTATAAGCGATATCTGCACGGTATTTCCTATCACCTTTATGGACAAGGCCGAGGATTACAACAAACTCTGGAACATAAGGAAGGGTCTTTTCCCTTCAGTCGGAGGCGCCAGGAAGATAGGAACGACGGTAGTCATAGAAGATGTCGTATTCCCGCTCGGCAGACTCGCCGATGGGGCAATGGAACTTCAATCAATGATGAAAAAACATGGCTATTCCGAGGGTATTATCTTCGGTCATGCGCTGGAAGGAAACCTTCACTTTGTCTTCTGCCCCGACCTGAATGACCCTGACTCGGTGAAGAGA
>JBGOVD010000362.1:0-2975 GCA_041477935.1 Dissulfurispiraceae bacterium
CTGACAGAGATGCTGAGGAATGATGAAACCTACAAAGATATTCCTATAATTATTGTGACATCGAGAGAAAAGGAAGAGGACAAGAGGCGCGGGATCATGGTCGGAGCCAATGCCTATATCATCAAGGGGACCTTTGATCAGACCAATCTGCTTGAAACGGTGCAGAACCTTGCCGGGTAAGAAGGTAAGCAACGGGGACCTTAATGGAGGCTGAGAGCTCAAAAATTCTTGTGGTCGATGACGACCCGCTTGTAAGGGACATGCTGGCAATGATCCTCTCAGACGGGGGCTATGAGGTTAAAACCGCTGAAAACGGCCTTGAAGCCGTGACAAAATTGCAGAGCGGATCAGACATCGAAGTGATCATTTCCGATATGAACATGCCCGAAATGGACGGGAATGCACTCATAAGAGAAATTCGCAAAAACGATGAAGACATCCCTATCATTATACTTACAGGCAATAATGAGATTTCTGTTGCAGTTGAGGCTATCCGAAATGGCGCAAGCGAATACCTTTTAAAGGATGAAAACATTCAGGATACTGTAATCCTCTCAGTGGAGAAGGTGGTCGAAAAATACCGACTGAAGAAGCAGAATCTCCAGTTGATAGACGACCTCGCCAGTAAAAATATTGAACTGGAGAATTTAAACCATGAACTCCTTGAACTCAATAAAAAACTGAGTCAGCTTTCTGCAACAGATCCCCTCACGGCTATATTCAACAGGCGTAAGTTGTTCGAACTCCTGGGGTTAGAGGTCGAAAAGACGAAGAGGTATGGCAGGCCGCTCTCATTGATCATATTAGACCTGGACCACTTTAAGCGTGTAAATGATACCTTCGGGCACGACACCGGAGATGCGGTTTTGAAGACGACTACAAATATTATCAGCGGTGTTATACGGAACACTGACATATTTGCGCGATACGGTGGTGAAGAGTTCATCATCGCCTTGCCGGAGACAGCTCTCGCAGGCGCAGCTGCCCTGGCAGAAAAAATACGGGTCGCCGTTGAGTATCACCTTTTCCCGGCAGTGGGCCGGATAACGGTCAGCATCGGCGCCTCCGAATATTCAGGCAATGAGACCGATGCACTCGTCAAGAGAGCGGACGAAGCCCTTTATGCGGCAAAAAGAAAAGGCAGAAACAGAGTGGAACTGGCAACTGCCCAATCCGACGCATAGCGAATTGGATGGCAGGCAACCATCCGGCAGACAGATATCGAACCGTCAATGCCCGTGCGTCAATCCTTAATCTATCTCAAATAATTTCTTCTATCCTTCCATTATGCATCTTGAATTGCCTTCCAAGTCTCTTCGCTAGTTCCGTGCTATGAGTGACTACAAGAAAGGTAACGCCTTTGTCGCGATTCATCGAGGAAAAAAATCGGATCATCTCCTCCTCTGTCTCTTCATCCAGGTCTCCGGTCGGTTCGTCGGCCAGGACCAGTTCCGGGGCGTTTACGAAAGCACGCGCGATTGCGACACGGCGTTGCTGCCCGCCTGAGAGTTGGGACGGATATACTTTCATTTTATTCTCCAGGCCGACGATGGTTAGCAGTTCTCGTGCATAAGCGACGGCATCCAGTTGCTGCTTTCCAAAGACGGTCGGCAATATTACATTTTCCAGGACTGTAAGCGTAGGGATAAGACTCGAAAATTGGTATATGAAGCTGATCTTTCGGTTCCTGAACTCAGACAGGTCATTATCGGTCATGGAAAGTATATTATCTTTGCCGATGACGATGCTCCCGGAATCGGGCTTTGTCAGCCCCCCTATCAGGCTGAGCAGAGTGGTCTTGCCGCTGCCTGAATGTCCGACTATCGATGTCATGTCTCCCTTCCCGATTACGAGGGATACATTATCGACAGCTTTGAATTTCTGCCCGTCGATCGAGTAGCTCTTTATAAGGTCCTTAACTTCAATCATTGTACCCTCCGCACTTTTTAGGAGGCGCGGTTTATCTCCTTCAGCAGTGCATCTGCAACACTTTCGTCGAAGGTCTTAAGGGCCTCGTATTCCTTCATCGCAGCTTGCTTATTGCCGGTTTTTAAATAAGTCACGCCCAAATTATACCTGGCTGAAGAGTAATTCGGTCTGATCTTAACGGCTTTTTGCAATGCCGCTAACTCATCGTCCAACTTACCCAACCTTCCATATGCAACGCCGAGATTATTGTAGGCGACCGCATTTCCGGGCATTAAACTCACTGTCTTTTTAAAGGCAGTGACTGCCTCAGCGGGTTGATTGATGCGGTCATAGGCAGTACCCATCTTGAAATAGGCGTAGCCCATGCCGGGCTTCAGGGCCACGACTTTCTTGTATGTTTCGACGGCTTCCGCATACTGCTCATTCCGGTCGTAGAGGTCCGCGAGGTGATATAGCGCATCCGCATCTTTAGGGTTTTGATCGACTTTTTTCTTTACTTCATCGAAAACCGATTCGTTCGAAGCCGAGTTCACTGCCTGGGTTGAAGAAGGACTGGTTCTCGGTTCCTCTTTCTTGCACGATACGGTTGCCAGCACCATAAAAGCCAGCACCAGCAGCAATTCCCGACTCATCATAGACCAATGGATATTTTTCACTCTTCGCTCTCCCATGCAATTCATAACACTCTTAATAACCCTATCTACTCCCCTTTTCTAATCGCTTCATATGGTTCCATATTGCTTGCCAGCACTGCTGGAAACAAGGACGAAAGAATCCCTGTCAGCAAAGAAAAAATGACGGCACAGAAAACCAGTTCCACCAGGAACGTCGCATGCGGCAACAAATAGGGTAATTTCAGGTGCTGCAGTATTGCATCCTTGAAGGTCATCAGAAGCGCTGAACCGCTTATCAGCCCTGCAATACCCCCGAGGCCGGAAATGATTACCGCCTCGGTTATAATGAGTCCGAACACATGCTTCTTCTTGGCTCCCATCGACCGCAGCAGGCCCAGCTCCCTCTGGCGTTCGTTGACGATCATGTAGAAA
>JBGOVD010000098.1:0-7030 GCA_041477935.1 Dissulfurispiraceae bacterium
AATCGCTTACCAGCTTTAGTTTCGAAGAAGCGAGAGCCTGCTTTTAATTCACGTAGAATTCTTAGACGATCCTTGTAAGAGCATTTCCGATAATCCTCTATCACCGAGGACTCTTTCATAAGCAAATATTGAGCAGTAATTGACGCCTCAAGAAGCGGTCTCTCCAAGATGCTGATTATTTCAGCGTTATTTTTTTCGTAATAGGTAACTATTTCCTTGAGCAACTTCCATATTCTCGTAAGAAGTCCTAGAATCGGTGCGTCATCCAAAGAAAAGCCAGTTGGATTCCTTTCAACATTCCGTATTCGCGTTATGCAATCATAAATTTCAGCAACATCCTTTACGAAAGTCCCAGTAAATATATTGATATCATCGAGGGACCTCAAGCTGTCTGAAATATATGCTTCTTCATAGCGACTAATTATTTCATGAATCTCATCCATGCTTACGACTTCCAAGGTTCTGATGACCAACCAGTTATTATCTAGTTTTCTCGATAATATCAGAACCCTTTACAACCAGTCAATAGTAAAATAACAGCTTGCTTGACGCAATTGATTGTATTCATTATCATAGTAGAGCGGATTAACTTTACGTTTGTGATGTTAGTCCGTATGGTGACTAATATTCATGCAAAAGATACCGGACGATATTTTGGCGCAATTCGAGGCCGTCCTGGAAAAAAGGGCGGTGCCTGTCTCCCGACATGCGGACTACAAGAAGTGGCTCCTGTACTATCTCGATTTCCGAAGTAAATATACGCTCCCTGATTCCAGATCGGAACATGTGCGTTTGTTTATCGACAAATTGCGAACGAAGAACCAGACTCCCGAACAGCAAAAACAGGCGGCGCATGCCCTTTCCCTCTTCTTTGAGTCGCAACAAAAGAATAAACATATTTCTTCGTCTCAGGCTGAGGTGACAACACCGATATACGCTCCTCTTTCTGATACGCAAATACCGCACAGCGTATCTGAACAAGCGCCCGTCATACCTAAGAAATCGGCCGGCAGTCATTACAATGAATGGCGTTGCCTGGAGAAATCCGGATCTCCAGCCTGGGACAAGATCATCGATAATCTCTCGGCAGAGATCAAGACGCGCCACTATTCCCGAAAAACTCTCAAGGCCTATGCGGATTGGAGCCGCAAGTTTCAGGGTTTCCTGCATAATAAACCCCCTGAGGAATTGTCGGCGGCGGATGTCAAAGCGTATATCACGTATCTGGCGGTAAAATGCAAGGTCTCGGCCTCAACGCAGAACCAGGCATTCAACTCTTTATTGTTTCTGTACCGGCATGTTTTAAAGAAAGATTTCGGCGATCACAAGGATATTCCCCGCGCGAAGAAATCGAAATATATCCCTGTCGTTCTTTCGAGGGGTGAAATAGACGCAGTGTTGAAGCATCTTTCATATCCGTATGATCTTGCGGTTAAACTGCTGTATGGCTGCGGACTTCGACTCTTTGAATGTGTGAAATTGCGGGTGAAGAATTTTAATTTTGACGCCGGGATACTCACCGTCCATGGAAAGGGCGATAAAGACCGGACCGTGCCCATTCCGCAGACAATCATGCCGGAACTGACGGCCCAGTTTGAGGCAATAAGAAAACTTCATGATGAAGACCTTGCGACGGGCTATGCCGGCGTATTTCTCGATGACCAGCTCGAAAAGAAATATCCATCAGCCGGTAAGGATTTTGTATGGCAATGGTTTTTCCCGCAGCGGTCGCTGACTGTTGTGGAGGGGACAAGGGAGTTGCGGCGCTATCATCTTCATGAATCGTATGTCCAGGAGGCGCTTCATGAAGCAGTGCGCAGGGCCAGGCTCACAAAACGCATCACGTCCCACACTTTCCGCCACAGCTTCGCTACACACCTTTTGCAGGCAAATTACGATATCCGCACAATTCAGACGCTTCTGGGTCACAGCGATGTGAGGACTACTATGATCTATACTCACTGCGTGCCGAGTCTGACTGTTAAGGAAGCAAAGAGTCCGCTGGATTTTTGAACGGTCGCTGTATAATATTCCGAACTGACACTACGCCTTTCTTTGTCTGTCATCTCAAAGTCTTCGACATGAAAGCGATAGAACCATCTTGGGTGAAGTCTTGAAGCAATTAGCATGCAGGGTGGCTGATAATCGGTTCATACTCGTCATTAGTGCAGTTGGGTGCGCGCTCACTCCTCTTCATTGATCTTCAATATCTGTATCAGGTTACTGTAGTCGTCGGTCCATACCCGCAGGCCTTTACGTGATTTGAGATCTTCAGCTACTTCCTTAATTTCCGGGATCTCACGAAGGTTGCGAACGGAAGTCATCAAGACCCAATCGGAGTTATATATCTCCTCATCGTCGTCGCCTTCATTGGTGATCAAAATAGCCTGCTTGTTCAATGCCGACCTCATACGATCAATGACGGGTGCGAGGTCGAGGTGGATGTTCGATATGTGAAGTGCGAGTATGCCGTCGGGTTTCAGGTGCCGGAAATAGAGTTGAAGGGCTTCTACCGTAAGCAGATGGACCGGAATGGAGTCGCTCGAAAATGCATCTACGACCAGCAAGTCATAATGCTGATCGGCTTCCTGTTCCAGAAGGAGCCTTCCGTCGCCTATCAGTACCTCGATTTTTCCGCGGCAGTCGGAGAGATATGAAAATTTCCTCCTGGCGACTTTTTCTACAAGAGGATTGATTTCGTAAAAACGATAGACATCTCCGGGACGGGCGTATGCAGACAGCGAACCTACGCCGAGTCCGATGATTCCCACGCGCCTAGGGTCCTGAGGAAGGTGTTTGATCGCCAGTCCGACGCCGGACTCCGGTGCGTAATACGAAACAGGCTGCACACGCCGTTCGGGGTCCTGGAACTGTATCCCATGGATAATCGTTCCGTGGACAAGACTGCGGTATTCATCAGCGGTGCCTTTATCATATTCGTCGACCTTAAGGCCGCCGTAGAAATTGCGGACTAGAAGAAGTGACTTTTCAGTGAATGAGTTTATGTAATAACCGGACGCGATAAATACGCAGGCTATAACGGTGATGCAGACGACATCGGTAATTCGCTTATTTCTGAAATTGACCGCTAGCAGCATGATCGCGCAAAAGCATAACGCCAGCATGAGTTCGAACGGCCCCGGAAGCGCCTTCGGTACTACGATGCCGACCAGTACGCCACCCAATGCGCCGCCTATCGAGATCATCAGGTAAAAGGAGGTCAGATATTTAGGCGCCGGTTTTCTCATTGCCAGTTCGCCATGGCAGAACATGCAGCCCGCAAAGAGTCCGGCGCAGAAGAGAGGGATCGTGATCGCTATGCTGTGCTTCTGGTTCCATGTCGCGAGGGCATAAGATATGCCGCCGAGAAGGGCTGCCATTATCCAGACATACCACGTCCTGCGGTACCAGCCGCTGCGGTCGAAGCAGAGGGTGAAGCTCAGCAGATACAGGCTCAGGGGCGCTATCCAGAGAAACGGTATCGATGCCAGGTTCTGGGTAAGGTAATTCGTCGTTGCGAGCAACAGGACTGACGAGCATGTTGCCAGAAGAAGCCAGAGGATCTTTTCGGAGATCTCGGGCGGAAAAGGTTCCTCTTCTGTAATCCCGACGGTCATGTCCGACCGGAGAAGCACATTGTGCCGGGCCTTGCGGCTGAAGAGCGCCGTGCCGATGCAGGCAGCGGCAAAAACGCTATATGCTACGGACCAGCCGTTGGATTGCTGCGACAGTGTCAGTTGCGGTTCCACGATCAGCGGGTATGCCAGCAGGCCCAGCAGTGATGCGAAATTAGAAAGTGCAAACAAGCGGTACGGCATGGCCTGCTGATATGTCTTTGAAAACCAGCTCTGAAGCAGTGGTGTAGTTGTCGAAAGCAGGAAGTAAGGTACGCCGACCGAGGTCAGCAAAAGCAACAGTAGATGCAGGCTCGGATCCAGCTGCCCGGACATCAAATGACGGTTCGGCGCTACGGGCAGCAGCACTATACTCAGGGCGAGCAGTGCTACGTGTGTCGATATCTGGCTTGACGGCTTCAGATGGTTGATCAGCCAGTGCGCGTAGATATATCCGCCAAGAAGCACCAACTGAAAGAAGAGCATGCAGGTGATCCAGACGGATGCCGCTCCCCCGAACCATGGCAGGATCATCTTGGCTATCAGCGGCTGGACCTGGAAGAGCAGAAAGGCACTCAGGAAAATAGTGGAGTAATAAAGAGCTTTACCGGACAAATGATCCCCTTAATAATAAATCATGTCGCTGATTGTCCGATAAAACAGCGACCGTTGTCAATGCCTGAAGGACAACTCCGGTATACGAGCAGAATAGTAACGGTGATTGTCCTTCCTGAAAAATCAGATCTTCCCTACCGCCGCCAGGTATATTGCGAACTCGTCGTCGCCGTCGACATGCACCAGCCTGTCGAGTAATTCCTGGTGATAAGCGGCGATGGCGCATGTGCCTGACCCGATTGCCGAGCAGGCCAGGTACAGGTTTTGGCAGACATGGCCTGCGTCCAGCGCGATGACCTTATGAGCTGCGATGTCATAGCGCCATTCCATGCGATACGGTATCGCCGTCCAGATGAACGTTACGGCAGCTTGTGCCGTGAACGTCTGGTTGAGAGTGGCTGCTGCAATCCTGTTCGGCAATTCCATGTCGATAGAGACGACTAGAAGCTTATGCTCAATCGGAAGATAGCGGTATATGCCCGATTCCAGACCCGTTACATTCAGAACGCACAAGTATGTTTCGAGCGCATGGCGGCAGCCGGCTGAAGGGACCGTTCGAAATGTCGCGTAATCATTCGACTTCGACCTTATCCCCTGCGTTGCCCAAAGCAAAAAAGAGAGCTCCGGGAGCGTCAGGGGGCAGTCTTTGAACTGACGGTGGCTTTGCCTGCCTGCTATTGCCGAAAAAAGATCGGCAGTAAATGTGCCCTGCAGGTCCTCTTTGAGGGTAAGATCTATAAGTGCGGCATCAGCCGGGTAAGGCTTCTCCACAGGAGGTGGCCTTACGCCCCGGCTTTGGTCCGTCGAAGCAAAGTCGATCGTTCTTCGCACTGTATCCTTCAGGAAGAACCTGTAGCGCTCGATCGGTGAATCCATTCCGATCAGTCTCCGAACGGCACCAGAGACACCACGTTGATATCGATGCCCTTGACTCCGGGCACTCCTTTGACCGTTTCGGTTATATTTTCCACGAGTTTCTCGTCGCGATACTCGGACGAACTCACATTTATCAAGATGCCGCCCTTCCTGGCTGTTACTTCAGCGTTGGGTGCCTGGTCTATCAATGCGACTTTTACGCGTGCGGCAAGGAGCATGTCTTCCAATACTGCTTTTGACTCCATCGTAGTTTTGAAATGGTCGAATCTGACCGTGTGGCATATTATGTCGACGGCGTCATCTACGGTGATTTTCTTTATATGAATGAACAGGTCATACAGGCTCGGATCGTTTGTATCTATACCGTAAAGATGTTTGCTCCACTTTCTTCTTTCTTCATCGTCGTTGTGGAGTATGCTAAAGGCCTCCTTTTCCGGAATATTCTCACGCTCTATCTCCAGCTTTACTCGATCTGACATTTCAGACAGGATACGGATCTTAAGCACATGAGAAATCCCCTTCAGAAGGAAGTGTCCCGCAAGACCGTGATATACGATGTTGTCTTTCTGCAGATGCTCAAGGAAGCAGAGCTGATAATATGCAACGAACTTTTCCTTCCCATATGAGACCCGGTCGAGGATCGAAGGCGCATCATGAAGTGCCCGGACGAGCTTTACCTCTGGTATGTTGAATTCCTGCGAAGCTTCGACGATTGCCTCACGCGCGATACATTCATAACCTAGCTCTTTTGCGACCCTTTCCGCAACCTCTTTGCCCCTGGTGTACGAACCTCTCGAAATTGTGATTATCGACATTACAGTCCTCCTTTGCTTACAGTTTAACGACTATCTTGTGTCCTTCATATTCGACGACATGACCCGCTCGTATTTTGCATCGCTTGCGTAATTCCACGTTGCCATCGACCGCGACACGACCTTCGGAGATCACCGATTTTGCCCTGCCTCCGCTGTCGCACAGACCCATGACCTTCAAAAGGCTGTGAAGCTCGATGAATTCGTGTCCTGTTAAACTGAATTCTTCCATATTTACTCCTCTTCTTTACCAGCTTGTTTGCCGCCGGGCAGGCAGCGGTAAATGCCTCCCAGTATGGACATTATCATAAGGAAGACCGGCACGGCCACGAAGAAAAACTTAAGCGGCGCCACACCGGGCTTGATCAGTTCAGCCCTGTCAACTCCGTTCAGCCCGAGTATATAAGCCTCGATATTGGATATCTGCTGCTGGGTCAAGCTGTTGCTGTCGCCGAAAGCAGGCATGCGCAAGCTTGCGTTCTTTCCGGAGGGCGTCGATCCGCGCTGTATGAACCTGTCAATCGCATCTGCAAAGTCCTGCGGGTCTTTACTGAATAATTCTCTGTCTATCGGATTGAGCGCGGGTACTGATCCGTCATCAGAACCCGCATTCGGTATTGTACCAGTCCCATTCGTACCGTGGCAACCGGCGCATTGCTTTGCAAAGAGCAGTCCGCCTTGATCAGCACTGCCGATGATATTTGCTGCGGGGCCGGTCAATTCCTTCGATGCAGGGGAGGGTGTTTCAAGTGCCGGAGCCGGACTGGCGGGACTACCGGCAGGCGCAGTTTGCGCCGACGCAGACGAAGACTTCGGAATGCCGGACGACTTGAGGGCAAGCAGATAATCTATCAGATCATTAGCCTGCCGATCCGTGAGTTTATTGAATGAGGGCATGATCGTATCCGGGAAATGCATCTTGGGATTTCTGATCTGGACCGAAAGCCACTCATGGGTTCTGCCCCGATTTGCTTCATCTGAAAGATTCGGACCGATAACGCCGCCGACACCACTGATTGCATGACAGCCGGCGCACCCGTTGGATTTAAACACCTCTGAGCCTCTGCTGATACTCTCCGGAGTGGCAGTTGCCGCCTGGGGCAGCCGGCCGCC
>JBGOVD010000242.1:0-4289 GCA_041477935.1 Dissulfurispiraceae bacterium
ATCGTATAAGTATCCTGGCTGGAATCGACAACGCGGCCCCTGAAGATCTCAGAGGTCCGCAGGACTTCTATCTTGTTTTCTTTGCGCGGAGAGACCTTCAGGAGGATCATCTCCCTTTCGACATGATCAAGCTCGGTAAGATCGACGAGTTTGATGACATCAATGAGCTTGTTCAGTTGCTTGGTTATCTGCTCGATAATCCAGTCATCACCGGAGGTAACGATTGTCATAATCGAAATCTGCGGGTCGATCGTGGGACCAGACGAGATGCTCTCAATATTATATCCCCTGCCGCTGAAGAGAGCTGCGACCCGGGACAGGACCCCGAATTTGTTTTCAACGAGAACAGAAATCGTATGCCTCATCTTCCCCCCCTTACTTGACAGCCTTAAGCTTTCGTTCCGGCTTCTTTTCTTTTTCTTCGAAAAGCATGACATCCAACGTTGCACCGCCCGGTACCATGGGATAGACCTTTTCCTTCCAGTCTATGACGAAGTCCATGAAGACGGTTTTTTTCACCTTGAAGGCTTCCTTAAGTACCGGTTCTACCTCACTCGGTTTAGACGCCCTGAGGCCCACCGCTCCATAGGCCTGCGCAAGAGCCACAAAATCAGGCACCACGTCGAGGTTGCTGTATGAATACCTTTCATTGAAGAAAAGTTCCTGCCATTGCCTCACCATCCCCAGGAAGTGGTTGTTGAGGATCGCAACCTTCACCGGGAGCTTATATATTACGGCAGTTGCGAGTTCCTGGATATTCATCTGGATGCTGCCGTCGCCGGCTATGTCGATTACCATTTTATCGGGATGTGCAAGCTGCGCACCGATAGCCGCAGGAAAGCCGTACCCCATGGTGCCGAGTCCGCCTGAGGTAAGGAGCCTGCGTGGTTTGTCGAATTTATAGAACTGAGCGGCCCACATCTGGTTCTGCCCGACTTCGGTGCATATAATGGCATCACCTTTGGTAAGCTCATATATCTTCTCAACCACAAACTGCGGCTTGATCACATCATCGCGGAAGGTATAAGTAAGCGGGCGGTCTTTTTTCCACTCGGCGATCTGCCGGAGCCAGACCTTTCTCAACTCAGCCCATGATTCTTTTTCATTCTCTTTCAGCACCTTGTTGAGCTGGATCAAAACCCTCTTGACGTCGCCGACAACCGGGATATCGACCCGCACATTCTTTCTGATCGAAGTCGGGTCGATGTCTATATGCAGTATCTTCGCATTCGGAGCAAAACCGTCGACTTTGCCCGTCACCCGATCGTCGAACCTCATGCCGATAGCGATGAGAAGGTCGGAATCCTGGACAGTCTTGTTGGCATAATAGGTGCCGTGCATTCCTAGCATCCCGAGCGCCAGGGGATGAGTGCATGGAAAACTTCCAAGCCCCATGAGTGTCATGACGACGGGGATTTTCATATTTTCTGCAAATTCCAGCAGTTCATCGGAAGCCTCTGAAATCATGCATCCGCCACCCGCGATGATCACCGGCTTCCTGGCCTTGACGATCTCGCTGGCTGCACGTTCGATCATCCATTTATTGCCTTCGTAGGTAGGGTTGTAACTCCTGATAAAGACCTTCTCAGGCCATACAAATTCCGCCTTGCCTGAAGTTACATCCTTAGGCAGATCTATCAAAACCGGTCCGGGCCTTCCTGTTTTTGCTATATGAAAGGCCTCCCTTATTACGGTGGAGAGTTCGTCCACGTCCTTTGCAAGAAAATTATACTTGGTACATGACCTTGTGATGCCTACGATATCGGCTTCCTGAAAGGCATCGTTACCGATCAGCGCCGTCGACACCTGACCGGTCAGGACGACTATCGGGACAGAATCCATCGATGCCGTGGCGAGGCCGGTCACGGTGTTTGTAGCGCCCGGTCCGGATGTTACGAGAGCTACCCCGGGCTTGCCGGAAGCGCGCGCATATCCGTCCGCCGCGTGAACAGCCCCCTGTTCATGTCTCGTCAGTATAAGTTTCAAGTCCTTATCGTCATAGAGCAGGTCGAAGATATTCAGTACGACCCCCCCAGGGTAGCCAAAAATATACTTTACCCCTTCCCTCTTGAGGCATTCGATGATGATCTCGGCTCCCGTCATTTTCATTGCTAGTACCCCTCTTTGCGGTCTTGAAGTAAGTACGTATGTAAGCTATTACGATATCATATTTATGTTAACTTTTCCAAAAAGATAGGGCTTGCACCATACCCTCCCCGCCCTGCATTAAGGACGGGAGGATGATCGGGAGCGTCAAAAGAACAGCGTTGTATCTCAACGCCAAAAGTATTGAGTAATGTACCTGATGGCCAAGAAGACGATAATAATGCCCAACAGCAGTTTAATGTATCTCTGCGGAACGTACTTCTGACACCTGGCCCCAAAATATATACCGACGAAACCGCCGATACCGAATAGAAAGCCGAGCGGCCAGTCGGGCATGGTAGAGACTCCGCCGGAGAGCGGCGCGAGTGCATAAAAGGCCACACCCGCGAAAGATGTAATGAAGGTTCCCATGAGCGCGGCGCCCGCTATTGTGTAGACCGGCAGGTGAAATACGGCCACACAAAACGGCGCGATGATCGCGCCGCCGCCGATGCCGTATGTTCCACCTATAATGCCCACGACAAAAGCCAGCGAGAACATGCCTATGGTGCTGTATGAAAACCTTTCGCCCCAGAACTCGTACTCTATTTTTGTAAGCGAGACGGATATAGTTCTTACCAAAGCTTCTGCGGGAAGGCCCGCCGCTACTTTTGATTTCTGCTGTTTCCTGATCTCCTCGGCCCTCTCCTTGAACTTTTTATCAAGTGCTTTATTAGCTGCGCCTTTTGCCTTGGCCTTGCCCGTGAATTCATACAGGAGCCTTATTCCAATGTAAAGTAAAATACAGCCTACAAATAACTTGAAGGCCGTCGGATCGGGCAAATAGAGCACCCTGATGTAATAGCCCAGGAAAACCCCGGGGAGAGTACCTAGAACAACTACCCATGTAAGAGGCCACGCCATGCGGCCCTCTTTAATAAAACGGATGACCCCGCTAGGTATCGCGACGATATTGAAAATAAAGTTGGTTCCGCTCACTGAAGGGCTCGTAAAATGCAGAAAACTCATCTGAAAAGGCAGCAGCAGAAAGGCCCCGGATACCCCGCCCATCGAAGTAAAAAAAGAGACAACCATCGCAACCAGCGGAGGAATAAGGATGTTTGTGGTCACACCGGATACTGGAAAGGTATAATTCAGAAACTCAAACATATGCGCCCTCCTCCCGGCAGAACTTCACGAGGCTGATACAGTGTGCGATTTCTCTTTGAGCGGGTTGCATTTTAGCCTCCTCTGTGAGTCAGGATTGGACTTAACTAACACGAATAGTATAATATTGGTGTTAGTATAGCAGGACGCATAATGGGTGTCAAGGCGGCTTTTCTGATGAATCGATCAAGACGGAATACTGACCAATATCTTGATACGGCCGGACTCGGCCTGATTGAACAATCATTTCGTGACTGGACGAATGCTTCGTCCCGTGCAGATGTGCGCCTGGCCCGCCGGCGAATTCTGCTCATCTTTCTGTTGATACGCTACACCGGAGCCAAGCTGAATGAGGTGTTAGACCTTCGCCCGTTTCACGATATCGACCATAAGAGACAATCTGTTTTCTTTCGTAACGCCGACGGCATCGGGCAGACCGCCAGGGAAGTCCAGATATCTGAAGCCCTTTCAAAGGAGATCCGGTCCGCGCTTGCCGATCCTGATTTCGCGGCATCCATACTTGACACGTTAAGCATAGACCCCGCCTTCGTGCGGCGAAAATTTTACGAACGGGCAGAGGCGTGCGGTCTCTCAAAACAGTTGGGAGGTCCGGAGATGATTCGTAAAGCCCGTGGCATTGAACTGATGCAGGGCAACATGCCCTTGCCGGCAGTCCAGAAGCTCCTGGGACATTCTACACCCAATCTGACCTCTTCCTATGTGACGTTCTCCGAAGACGAGATCACACAAGCAACAAGATATTTTATGGAAAAGGAATCTTCCAGGAAGACCAGCGCCCGCAACTTCTTCTTTGGAAAGGTACGGGCCTTAAAACGGGGCGATATACAGAGCCAGGTCGAACTGACCACAGTCGAGGGGTATTCGATTACCACGATTATTACCAATGACAGCCTTGGGCGGCTCGGCTTGAAAGCAGGGAAACTTATTACCGCCGAGGTCAAAGCACCCTGGGTCATTTTGCAAAGAGGTGACAAAGAGCCTGCATGCTCGGCGGAAAACAGGTTCAAGGGAATCAT
>JBGOVD010000044.1:0-9380 GCA_041477935.1 Dissulfurispiraceae bacterium
AAGGAGATTTCCGTCATTCGCTCTTTATGGATCGGTTCACTTCCAGCTTTACCTAAAGATCCTTCTAATGCCTATGCGGATGATCCTGCAGCGATAGCACTCGGCAAGAAATTCTTCTTTGATTCGCGTTTCAGCGGGAACATGAAGGTATCCTGCGCCACCTGCCACCGGCCCGATTTGAGCTTTACCGATGACCTCCCTCTGGCGCACGGGATGGGATCCTCAGCAAGAAGATCGATGCCTCTCCTCGGAGTTGCCTATAACACATGGTTTTTCTGGGACGGGAGAAAGGACAGCCTTTGGTCGCAAGCACTGGGGCCGATTGAGAACAACGTTGAGCACGGCTTTACAAGGACGGCATGCGCCTATCTGATCACCATGCATTACCGGCACGAATATGAAGCGATATTCGGCAAGATACCCGATATAAAAAATTCTGTCGCCAGCCCGGCCACTGAAGATATCGTCGCACTCAAGACATGGGTATCGATGACGTCGGCCCAGCGGGATGATGTGAATCGCATTTATGCCAATATGGGCAAGGCAATTGCCGCATATGTCCGGACTATCATTCCGGGGCCGTCACGATTTGACGGGTATGCCAAGGCACTTATCGACAACGATATCCCCGCCCTTTCAAAGATGTTTACACCCGACGAAGCGGACGGCCTCAGGCTCTTTATAGGCAAGGCCAAATGCACAAATTGCCATAACGGCCCTCTCTTTACCAATAGCGACTTTCATAATACGGACGTGCCGACGCCCCCCAAAATGTCTCGCGACAATGGAAGGGCTGACGGTATCAGGAAGGTACTCTCGGATGAGTTTAATTGTCTGGGTAAATACAGCGACGCAGGTCCCGGCGATTGCTCAGAACTGAGATACCTGGATACTGATACGACAAAATATTCAGGCGCCTTTAAGACGCCTACATTGAGAACTGTCGCTGAGAGAGGTCCGTATATGCATGCCGGTCAAATGGCAACCCTGAGAGAGGTCCTCGAGTTTTATCGCAGATCGGGCAGTCATGAACTCGGCCACAGCGAATTGAGCGACAAGGAGTCAGGTCAGATCGAGGCCTTTCTCCGCACCCTGAACGGACCTGTATTGTCGAAGTGATTATTATTTAACCTCGGGTTACGACTACCTTTTCAGATCGGTCGAGATTACAGCCACATGACTGCTGCTGCAGAAACCCGGCATTAGTCACTCGGCAAATAAAGCGCTATACTTTTAGAAAAAAGGGGGGGGATAAATGAAATTCTGCCGCCGGCGCAAGTTATGCCTATTGTGCGTCTTTCTGTAACTGGAGAAATTGTCAGATAGAAGTATGTTAGTAAAATAAGAGCATTTACAGTACAAATCAAAAGGAGACACAAAAATGAAGAGAACGAGCTTGTATTTATTGTTTGCGATTATGTTGTCGGTTTCTATTGCAATGATTGCCTTTGCAGATTCAACGGGCAAAATGGACCTCAAGGTGGGTGATGAGATATACGCCTGCAATTGCGGCGACGGGTGCGACTGCAAAACGCTGTCAAGGGCCCCTGGCAAGTGCGGTTGTGGAGCCGATCTTGTCAAGGCCAAAGTGGTAAAAATTGAGGATGGTATGGCATATCTTCAGGCCGACGGATGGAAAGAGCCGAGAGCTTTCAAAATGGCAGGGAAATATGCTTGTGCCTGCGGCTCAGAATGCAAATGCCATACAATCAGTCAGAAAGCCGGAAAATGCGGCTGTGGACTGGAGATGAAAGAAGTTAAGTAATAACTTTTTACGGGTGAGGTCATACAGAAATCAAAAGAAAGGCGGTAAGTTACCGCCTTTCTTTTGGTTGGACCCAGTTAACTCAGATAAAAGCTGCGGGAGCAGTCACTCTGCCAGCTTGTTCTGAATGGCGTAATAGGTCAGTTCGGCGTTCGACTTCATTCCCATCTTTTCCAGAACGCGGGCACGGTGCGTGCTTACTGTTTTGATGCTAAGCGCCAGCTCGTCTGCGATTTCACTGCTGCTTTTACCCTTTGCAATCAGGCAGAGAATGTGATACTCCCGGTCGGATAGCCTCTCATGAGGCGCCTTGTCATTTGCGGGCTCGAGCTCAGAGGCTAATTTCTCGGCCAGCGAAGCGGTGATGTATTTTTTCCCCTGTGCAATCCGACGGATGGCCTCGACCAGTTCGTTTTTGTCGCTTTCTTTTGTGAGATAACCAGAGGCCCCGGCCCTGAGTACGCGAACGGCATATTGTTCTTCGGGATACATGCTCAATATCAGCACAGGCAACTTTGGTCTATGGCTCTTTATCTGCTTCAGGATTTCGAGACCGTTTCTGCCGGGCAGAGATATGTCCAAGATGACCAAATCGAAATGGTTGGTCCAAATCTTATCGAGTGCTTCCTGGCCGGTGCTCGCTTCTGCGACGACTTCGATATCGGATGTCCGCGAAAGGATCTGTTTAATCCCTTTCCTGATGATACCGTGATCATCCGCTATCAGAACCTTGATCATCTATCTACCCCTGTTTGGCTCAATCAGCTGCCGGGAATTTCTGTCGTATGTAAGTATAATGCTTTTTACTCTGCATTCAAACCAACCTCTAATTGCCCCTAAGCGAACTATACTGCTTCGAAGTTCCGGTCGCAGCATTCTGATCCTTTCAATGATGCGGCCTGTCAGGAAAAAGCGGCCAGAAGCCCGTCCATGTCCAGTTCCCGGTCGACAAGCTCTTTTGCCCGTACTACCTTGCCCTTTTCCCTTATGGTGACTCTTTTGAGAGAGTTTTCGATATTATCGACGGTGGTAAAGGTGTCTTCCGACACGGAGATGATTGGTACCCCCCTGGAGATTGCCTGGCCGAGAATCATATCGCTCGTCCTGAGCCCGCCTGTAATTATAATGCATTTTGCCGACGTCTCGATGGCCGCCAGCTGGATATCGGTCCTGTGTGCGCCGGTGATTACTGCCTTGTCGGACATTCGCGTGAAATGCTTCATGGCGCTTTCGGCGTCCATCGCCCCTATCAGGAAGTTTTCGACATACTCGTCGAGTTTCCTTTCGCAGCAGAGGATTTCGCCGTTCACCGCCTCGATGAGCTTGCGGACTGTTATGGACTCCAGGAGCTTGTCCTTCGGGAATATGCCGAGCACCCTGACGCCGTTTCTCTCGAGATAGGGCTTGATCGACTTCTTCACATGAGATACCAGGTTTGGGGGCACCTTGTTGATGATGCCGCCGATGCACCTGTCGCCGAATAGCCGAGCGGCTCCCAAAATCGTGTCGGCGGTGGCAAAACCCCGCCACTTGTCTACGACAACCGCCTTTGCGTCGAGGTCTTCCAGCAGGTCGAGAATTCCGATATCGAGGGTCGTACCGTCGAAGATATCACTGCCTCCGCCAAGTAATAGAAAGTCCTTATGCCCGAATGAACGATAGGCCCCCAGCACCGACCTCCGCGCCTCGTTCATCGTGCTGCCGGAGAGCTCGTCATCGGCCTTGCTGTCGAAAACAAAGGGGGAGAGCGCATCCAGGGGTTCCTTCAGACCGAGAACATCATTTATGAAGAGTGCGTCCTCATCGTAAATCCCGTAGTCCTTGCCGACCGGCATTCTTCCGGAAGGCTTCATATAGCCGACCTTGAACCCTTTCTCTTTAAGCTTCAGTGCAAGGCCGAGGGTAATGGTGGTCTTGCCCGCAGAGTCGGAGTTAGAAGATAAATAGATCGATTTCATCGCGACAGCTCTTTCTTCTTTTCTTCAATGTCGATGTCTACCTGTTTCAACTTCTCGATTACCTGCAACACGCCTGCCCATATCTTCGCCTCTTCCGCAAGCGGACTGTCCGGGTATTCCCTGACGATCCTATCGAACATGGCCTTCGCCTTTTCATAATTCTTATTGGGGTTCTTGTAGTGGACATAGATGAGCCCCATATTGTAAAGGGCGGTATCTCCCGGAGGCTGCTTTCCGGCAAGGGTCAGCGCCTTTTGGTCTTCCTTCAGGGAGCCTTCGAAATCGCCCTTTTCAAGAAGATCATCGGCAGCCGAAAGGTGCAGCTCCGCGGGACCGGGCGCCTCTTCTTTTATCTCCTCCTGACTTACCTGGGCTCTCTTTTCCTCCTTGACCTGCTCCTGTTGCAGTGCAGCGCAGCCCGAAAGACCCAGGACCAGCATCATCGCCACAAGGCCGCAGATAAAGGACCTCGTCCTAATTATAATCATTCCTTGCAACTTACGGCGCACCGACGGCAGGGTCTCTAACACCGGCCTCCTCGAAACCCTTTCCCCTGAATAGACAGCTGTCGCACCTGCCGCAAGGGACATAGATAGAGTCTTCCGCGCTTCCGTGCTTCCGCGCTTCCGCGCTCACCGGCTGCGGGTCGTAACAACTCCACGTCAGAGAGTAGTCGACTCCAAGTGACATGCCCTTCTTTATTATTTCCGCCTTTGTCAGGGAGAGCAAGGGGGCATGGATCGAAAATTCGACCTTGCCTTCGACCGAGACCTTCGTGGCAAGGTTAGCCATGGCTTCGAAGGCCCTAAGATATTCAGGCCGGCAATCCGGATAACCGCTATAATCCACCGCGTTGGCACCTATAAATATATCTGCCGCCTGAAGCACCTCGGCCCATGCAAGTGCAAAAGAGAGAAAGATCGTGTTGCGCGCAGGCACGTAAGTAATGGGAATCTGATCGGAAGTCTTCTTTCCTTCCGCACTTCCGCGCTTCCGCACTTCTGCGCTTCCGTTCTTTTGTTCTTCCGCGCTTCTTTTAGGGACGTCTATTTCGTCAGTCAAAGCCGAGCCGCCGATGGCTCTCATGTCGAAACGCGTTACCAGATGTTTCTTCACGCCCAGACTCTCCGCAACCCTGGCAGCCGATTTGAGTTCGATAGCGTGGCGCTGGCCGTAATCGAAGCTTAAGGCATAAAGTTCATATCCTTCGGCTTTTGCAAAAGCGAGGGTCGTCGCTGAATCCAGACCACCGCTCAAAAGAACAACCGCCCTCTTCATTTCCCTTTCCTCATGAACTTGTTTTCAGTGCCCTTAATCAGTCTTATAATATTTCCGCGATGGGTTATGAAGATCAGAGCCGCGATTATGACCGCAATAGCTATTTTTTCGGCCGAATAATCTATGATGTAAATGCAGAGCGGAAACGATGCGAAGGCAACCAGCCCGCTCAGAGATGAATATCCCGAAACCCTGAAGGTAAGAAGCCAGACAGTCGCTGCCATGAGCGCGGCATGCGGAGAAAGCGCTAATGCTACGCCAAGGCTCGTTGCGACCCCTTTGCCCCCCTTGAATTTGAGGAATATCGAGAAATTGTGCCCCAGGATCGCGGCCAATCCGATCACCCCTTCGAATGCAACGCGCGTGTCGGTGATCTGAAAAGGAAACGATACCAGCTGTCCTGAGAACTGGATACCTGTATCAGGGAAGAAATACCTCACCGCAAGTACCGGTATTACGCCTTTTAGCATGTCGCCCGCGAGCGTTACGATGGCAGCCGTCTTTCCCATGGCCCTAAGCACGTTCGTAGCGCCGATATTGCCGCTGCCGACATTTCTCAGGTCAACGCCCTTTATGGTAGCGATCACATACCCGGTCGGGATCGACCCGAACAGGAAGGCCGCGAATAAGAGCGCGACTATCATTGAAAATGCCTCCAGAATGCGATGGTGTACTTGACGCCTGATGTGATGGCAAGAACCAGCGATATATACATCAGGACCAGGCCGAGGTCATAAAAATCTATGAACCCTAAGCTGTAAGGCAGAAGCAGCAGTACTATGGATGTCATCTGGGCCGCCGTCTTCCACTTGCCGCCCGTTTCAGCGGGTATGACCATGTCCATCGAAAGGGCGACAACCCTGATGGCCGTGACCAGGAATTCCCTCACTATGATCGCTATGGCGATCCAGGCCGCAATGCGCGACATATCGACCAGCAGGATGAGCGCGGAGATGACCAGGAACTTATCGGCGATAGGGTCGAGGATGATGCCGAATTTCGTTATCTGTCCGGACCTGCGCGCAAGATAGCCGTCCAGGAAATCGGTCAGTGACGCGATAAGAAAAATCGTCACCCCCAGGATCGGGCTGGCCGGCGTAATCAGCACAAAGAATGGGATAACAATTATCCGGCTGAAGGTGAGAATGGTGGGGACGTTAAGTCTTATGGTACTCATTTATTATAGTCGAGCAGCAACTCTTCCCATTTGCCTGCAGCCTTCAAAAGCAGATCTGTAACCTCTCTGACCGCTCCTCTGCCTCCGCGGTTCGCGGTAACCAGAAGGGCGCATTTCTTCGCTTCATCGACGCCGTCGGCAACGACAACCGGCAAGCCGACCCTCTTCAAAAGCGTAATATCGACGACATCATCGCCGATATATGCCGCCTCGATGTCCGTCAAATTATATTTCACAAGCAGCTGCTCGTAAGCATTTGTCTTGACAAAGCAACGCTGATAAACATCGTCAATTCCGAGTTCGAGCGCCCTGCGGTCGACAACCTCGGAATAACGCCCGGTTATGATCGCAACGCGGACCCCGGCCTTGCCGAGCATCTTGATCCCATGACCGTCCCTGACATGGAAGGCCTTAATCTCATTGCCGTTGTTATCGAGTATAATGCTCCCGTCGGTCAGCACTCCGTCGACATCCAGGATAAGGATTTTAATCTTTTTGGCCGCAGCCATAATCTTTGCTTTGCTCATCTTTTCCGTTTTCACCTTGTCAGCTGCTTCTTAAACAATCCCTTCCTTCAGAATATCGTGCAGATGAATTATCCCGACCGCCTTGACCTCCGTATCGGCTACCACCAGTGAAGTAATAGAATAAGTCTCCATCACCGACAGGGCCTTTGCGGCAAGCTCGGCCTCCGCAATATGCCTCGGGTTCCTGGACATAACCTCTTCCGCCTTCATGTCGAAGAAATCCTTTCCCCACTTCTGGACGCCGCGCCGCACGTCTCCGTCCGTAACAACTCCAAGTATCTTTCTGTCGGCCCCTGCGACAATTGCGATTCCAAGCCTTTTGGATGATATCTCCATCAATGCTTCCATTACCGGCGTAGACGGACCTATCATAGGCAGGGCATCGCCCTTGTGCATCAGGTCTTTGACCCTGACAAAAAGCTTCTTGCCGAGGCTTCCTGCCGGATGAAACGATGCAAAATCCTCCTGCCTGAATCCCCTCTTGACCAGAAGGGCAACGGCAACGGCATCTCCCATTGCGAGCGTCGCGGTCGTTGAGGCAGTCGGGGTTATACCCAGCGGGCATGCCTCTTCCTTAACCGATACATCAAGGTTTACATCAGCGGTCCTCGCAAGGGTCGAGTTAGGATTGCCGGTCATCGAAACAACGCTCACGTTGAAGCGCTTGAGAAATGGGATAAGGTCAATGATCTCGTCCGTCTCGCCGCTGTTGGAAATGGTGATAATAACATCTCGTGAAGTGACCATTCCGAGATCTCCATGGCTCGCTTCGGCGGGATGGAGGAAAAAAGCAGGTGACCCTGTAGAAGCCAGGGTTGCGGCGATTTTCTTCCCGACCAGCCCCGACTTTCCCATTCCGGTGACAACCACCCGTCCCTTAGCGTTATATATGATTTCAATGGCCTTTTCGAAATCGTCGTTAAGTTTGTCGATGAGCGCAAAAACAGCTTCAGCCTCGGTCTTGAGAACCCGCTTTGCGATACTGAGCACGTCGTCCTTATTGCAATCGTCCATAGTCATACCGTATACATATTACCCTATTATCAGAAGTCATTAATTGTATCATAAATCCGGGTAGTTCGTGGGGAGCTGGGAAACGGCCTTGCCTGAAGAAGATGATGTTTGATATAATGTTTATTCTTTCCAACGGCGGCGTAGCTCAGTTGGTAGAGCATGCGACTCATATTCGCAGAGTCCGGGGTTCGAATCCCTGCGCCGCCACCATGAGGATACGATGATAACTTGGTTTCGACGCCAAGTTATCATTTTTTTTTGCTGTTCTGGTCTAATTATGACACCGCAATAGGAGATGTGTCCTATTTATTCCTAAAGCATCCCTTAATCCCATGCGCTCCCCTTCATATTTCTGTCGCTCCTATCCCCTGTCCCGACACTTCTTACCAAATATTACTCCTTTGCACACTGTTCTGCAATAATAATCTCAAGACTCGCTAAATCTCATACCAGGCGCAGTATGAGCGCGGCGTCAGGCTGGTTTAACAGGCATGAAGTAAATGTCGGCTATGCCTTAGTTACCCATCTTGCAATTTGGTGGCCTGCAAAGATAATCAAATATAGCCAGACCATATTCATAGCTGTGATGCCGAATGCATAATACAGAGACTTGCCGAAATCGCCTCGGCATGTCCGCCCTCTTGCGACGGCAACTCGCAAGCTATGTCTAAAAAGAAAATAAAGCGGCAAGAAAAGGATTGTGATACCGGTAATGACTATATTCATGCCCAGCCATATGAGGAATGCGATAATTACAGACAGAAAGATCGATACGACCAAATCTAATAGCAATCCGACAATACAGCCCAGTGGTCCGGCTTCTGCAGCCGCAGATGTAAACACACCGCCAGTATCGACGGCGCCCAGGCTGTCACCCCAGGAATCATCGAGCCTGAAGGTTCTCCATGTAAATGAATATCTTTCTTCTTTCTCAAAACGAACACCATGGTAAAAAAGGAAAAAGAAGTATGCCAAAGCGATAAGGAAGAGTACGCTGACTATTATCTCAAGTTCGATCCAGATATTTTTCTTCGAGATCAGCAATACGCAGGCGCTTGAGAGGATTGCGACGATGACCGCCGCCCAAAATTGTGTTTTTAGGCTCCACCTGAGTCGAGTCGGGGCAGGTGACGAAATGTTCACCGAGTCATCGTTACTCACTGCGCAATGGCAAGCACGAGGCCGAAATAAATATATATCATAACTCTAGCCCAGAGGTAACGGATTTCACTATTGCCCAAGCCCGGCTATTCCAGGATCTGCTCCAGTATGTTGCCCGCATCGCGGACGAACTTCGGGCAGATTGTTTTAAATATTTTCTCGTTTTGTGCCCGCTTTAGTCCCTCGGGGGTGCTGATATCGCAGTTGATCAGCTCCCTGCACATTATCGAGCCATGAAGTTCCTTAAACCGGGCTGCGAACTCATTGGTGAGTTTATACGTTCTTTCTCTTGCCGGATCGTCTTTCTTTTCGGCCTTGCCATGCTTCAGGCCGATAACCATAAAAGCCCCTGTGACTGCGCCGCAGGTATCGCCCATACGCGCCATTCCACCACCGAATGCCCCCGCTATCTTCAGGGCGACCTCATGGTCTAACCCGAATTGTTCCGCGTAAGTCGCAAACACGGCTTGTGCACAATTGAATCCCTCTTCGAAAGTGGT
>JBGOVD010000117.1:0-6557 GCA_041477935.1 Dissulfurispiraceae bacterium
CAGAAGGACCCTCTTGTAGAATATAAGAAGGAGGCCTTCGAACTCTTTGCGGAAATGTCGGACCGGATGAAGTCCGAGGCCCTGATGAGGCTCTTCAAGATACAGGTGGTACACGAAGATGCTGAAGTAAAGATAAAAAAAGAACAACAGCGGATGGTCTATAACAGATCTGAAGGGGGAGACGGCCCAAGGCAATCGGCGCAGAGAGAGCAAAAGGTGGGGAGAAATGAACCCTGCCCCTGCGGCAGCGGGAAGAAATACAAGAAGTGCTGCGCCGGTAAATAATTCATCTCTCTCTGGGAGGAGGAAGATAATATGGAGGGAGCGAACAAAAGAAAGCATGAAAGGGTAGACACGAACGTCAAGGTGAAACTGCCGGGCGATGAGGCATGGACCGAATGCACCACGTCCAATGTGAGCGCCGGCGGCCTTTTCTTCCAAGCAGCGAAACAATTGATTGTCGGAGACTTCGTGACACTTCAGTTCATGCTCCAAGCCAAGACGGGTACCCTTGCCAATGTCCATTTTTTTGCATCTGCCAAGGTCATAAGGACAATTCCTAGGGACAATACATTCCAGATAGCAGTTGAGTTTATCGTAGACGAGGACGTGCGGAAGGAGATTCACAAACTAGTCGAGATGATAAAGAGCCAGAACCTTAAAGTTGATCGCCCCACCACCCTCGACGCGGTATTGCACAAGATAAAGCCGGAAAAACCTTAATATTCTGTAGGGGCAGGCCTCCGTGCCTGCCCTGATTCGATTATTTCACCAATTTTGGCTTGTCCCTGCCGGCATTGACGATGCAGAAAAAACCGAAAGGCTCGTCGTAAGGATTCGATAATTGATGGACTGTGTTCGGTGCAATGTAGACGGTATCGAGATGTTTGATTACATGTGACTTTTCCCCGATGACGACCTTGCCCTTCCCTTTGATGCAGACAACGACATGCTCGTGACGGTGTCTTTCGAGGCTGCTGAAGCCCCCCGAAGCTATCTCGAAATACCTCAGGTGAAATTTCGCGCTCTCGCCGCTATTGCCGATCAGCACATTACGCGAAATATCCGACCATCCGCCGTCTTTCTGCTTATAGCGCTCAGTCCTTGTGCCGCTCCATCTGCATGCGCCTTTATGGCGATAAATCTTATTCGTATTATTTCCGCCCTCTGTGTCGGCGCCCTGAGACCTCCAATCACACGTAAGGCCCTTGGTTTCGGTCTCTTTTTTCTTCTTTGCCATATTTTATTATATATCAACGGACTTATCGACTGCCGGTATGGATTGAAACATATGTTTTATTGGCTGCGGATATGATAACCTATATAGTAAGTAGCATATAAACCGATCGGTGCAGGGGGACTAATGGCGAAAAATCACGGCACATTACCGGAGACACTGAAGGTCGGAGCGAACGAACTTGAACTTGTCATCTTCAAAATGTACGACAGGCAGCCCGATGGCAAAATTGAAGTCTACGCCTACGGAGTGAATGTCGCCAAGGTGAGAGAGATCATTCCCATGCCCCCCCTGACTAAAGTGCCTGACATGCCCGATTATGCCGAAGCCCTCACCGAAGTCCGGGGCGAGGTCATTCCTGTTGTGAACCTCGGTAAATGGCTGAAATTCAGCGCGACCGACAATCCGGAAATACGACCCAAGGTCATCATACTTGAAATGCTCGGCACTACTGTAGGGATGATCGTGCATGAGGTCGAGCGAATAAGAAGGATAAAGTGGGACCAGATAAAAGTTCCCCCCGCGCTCCTGCAGGCTAAGCATAGCGGCAGGATAACAGGCGTTACCAAGCTGGAAGATTCGCCTGACTCTCTGCTTCTTATTTTGGACCTCGAGAATGTCATCTCCGAAATCGGGGCGCTTGCATTCAAGCAGGAAATTGTTCTCGACGAGCTCGAAAAAGTCACTAAAAAGAAGCTTAAAGGCAATGTCCTGATCGCCGATGATTCCGGGGTTGCCAGAAGGATACTCAAAGAGCATCTCGAGCAAATGGGGCTTCATGTCATCGACAGTATAGACGGCAAGGCGGCCCTCGGAATACTGAATGATTTCCTCTCCCGGATAGGCGACAAGCCGATCACCGACTATGTCCAGCTCGTCATCACCGACGTCGAAATGCCCGAGATGGACGGCCTCACGCTTACGAGAAGCATCAAGTCTAATCCAAAGCTCCAGGCACTTCCGGTCATTGTCAACACATCTCTGAGCGGTTCGGAAAACAAGGACAAGGCCCAATCGGTCGGCGCCGACGGGTATCTGGTGAAATTCGATCCTACACTTCTCTTCAAGGAAGTTTCCCGCTTCCTTGCACCTTAAAAAACTACGAGGCTTTTAAGCGAATCCCTTGCTTCTGCGGTAAGCCGATAAGCTTGTGCCGTCTCTTCGATCGGAAAGCGATGAGTGACCAGCTTCCCGGCAGTCACAACGCCTTTCTGAATGAACCCCAGGGCTTCTTTTGTATCGTCGGGGCCACAAGAATAGCTCGTCGAAATCCTGACGTCCCTGAAATAGATTTCGTTCGGATCGATAGTCAGCGTTTCGCCCGGCTTGGCCGGCGTAAAGAATACGACAGTCCCTCCGCGCGCAACCGTTTTCAGCCCCTGCTTCATGGCCTCGACGCTGTTCGGTCCGACAATAACCGTCTGGGCCATTGCCCCATTCGTCAGTTCGGAAACCCGTGAGACAAGATCCTCTTTGGAGAAGTCGATGACTTGATCAGCGCCGAATTCCAGGGCTTTCTCAAGCCTGAAGCGCACCATGTCGACGCCTATGACTTTCCCGGCCCCGAACTGCCGTGCCAATAGAACATGCATCTGACCCATTACGCCCAGCCCTATCACAAGGATGGCGTCTCCCTTTTTCATCAGAGATCTGCGGAGAGATTTGACTACGCACGCCGTCGGCTCGACAAGCGTGCCGTCCTCAAAGCCGACGCCGTCAGGAAGTTTAAGGGTATCATTTTTCAGATTGATTTCTGGAACAACGATGTATTCGGAAACGCCTCCGGGGATGATTCTTGTACCCCTCCAGGTTTCGCACTGGACATGGTCACCACGAAGACATTGCGAACAGCGCATGCAGGGAGCGTGATGGTGGATTGATATCCTGTCGCCTTTCCTGAGCGGCCCGTCGTAGTCTCTGCCTACTTCCTCGATCACGCCTGCAGGTTCGTGTCCAAGTACAAGAGGGGCTTTCTTCTCGATATACCAGGGCATCACATCGCCCGAGCAAATCCCGCAGGCCTCTGTCCTGACAAGTGCGTCACCCGGGCCTAAAGCCGGAACCGGGATATCTTCGATCCTGATGTCGCTGAAACTGTAAAGTCGGGCAATCTTCACCGGGTGTGCTGTCCGATCAGTAGGGCTTCAGAACAAGACAGGAAAGTGGCGGCAGGACCAGGTTCAGAGAGTATTTCCTGCCATGCGTCACGATCTCATCTGCGAGCAACCCGCCCGCATTCCCCACGTTGCCTCCCCAGTAAAGACCGGAATCGCTGTTCAATAACTCGCGATAAAATCCTCCCCTGGGTACTCCGACCCGATAACCCTGCCTCGGGACAGGAGTAAGATTGAGGACAAAAACGAGGAAGTCGTCGCTGTTTGCAGCCCGCCGTATAAAGGATAAAATGCTGTTATCGGCATCGCGGAAATCGATCCACTCAAAACCGCGCCATTCATAATCGACTTCGGAGAGGGCCGGCTCGGTCCGATAAATATTGTTCAGGTCGGAGAGATACTGCTTCAGTTTCATATGAGGCTCATGCTGCAACAGGTGCCAGTCAAGGCTTTTATCGAAATTCCATTCGTCCCACTGACCGAATTCAGTCCCCATGAAAAGGAGTTTTTTGCCGGGATGCCCATAAAGATATCCGAAGAGCGCCCTCAGGTTAGCGAACTTCTGCCACATATCGCCGGGCATCTTGTTGAGCATGGATCTTTTACCGTACACCACTTCGTCATGAGAGAAAGGCAGCACAAAATTCTCGGTAAAAGCATAGAGCAAGCTGAAAGTAAGGTCATTAGGGTGGTATTTCCTGTAAATAGGATCGCTGCAAAAATATTTCAGTGTATCATGCATCCAACCCATATTCCATTTCATGTCAAAGCCGAGTCCGCCAAGGTAGGTCGGTTTCGTAACGCCGGTCCAGGCCGTGGATTCTTCAGCGATAGTGAGCACTCCGGGGTGGTAGAGATGAACGACCTCGTTGAATTTTTTTATGAAATCGATCGCCTCGAGATTCTCGTTGCCCCCATACTTATTTTGGACCCATTGCCCTTCCTCCCGTGAATAATCCAGATAGAGCATCGACGCTACGGCATCGACCCTGAGGCCGTCTATATGGTATTTGTCGAGCCAGAAGAGGGCATTGGAGATGAGGTAGTTACGCACCTCGTTCCTCCCGTAATTGAAGATCAGCGTACCCCACTCCTTATGCTCGCCCTTTCGCGGATCTTCGTGTTCGTAAAGACACGTGCCGTCGAAAAAACCTAACCCATGGGCATCTTTAGGGAAATGGGCCGGAACCCAGTCCATGATAACCCCGATTCCCTCCTGGTGGCACGCATCAACAAAAAACATGAAGTCTTCGGGCTTTCCGAACCTGCTCGTAGGCGCATAATAGCCGAGCGTCTGGTATCCCCACGAGGCATCAAAGGGATGCTCCGTCATCGGCAGGAATTCGATATGAGTGAAGCCAAGTCCTTTGACATAAGGTATGAGCTTTTCGGCCAGTTCCCGGTATGTCAGGAAACTGTCGTCCTCCCCTGCCCGCATCCAGGACCCGGGATGAACTTCGTAGGTCGCAAGCGGGGCTTGAAACCAGTTTCTCTTTGCCCGGAATGATAACCATTCCGAATCCCTCCACTCGTGCCTGTTTTCGATGTCATATACGATGGCCGCATTCTTGGGCCTCATCTCGAAGCAGAAACTGAACGGATCAGACTTCAGCTCCCGGTGCTTCTGGTATTTAGATTTTATCTCATACTTGTACACAGTTCCTTCGTCAAGTCCGGGAATAAATATCTCCCAGGTCCCGGATGACCCGAGGGACCTCATGGGATGGCGCCGTCCGTCCCAGTTATTGAAATCGCCCACGACACCGACATTCTTGGCATTCGGCGCCCAGACCGCAAAGTGTACTCCCGTTACTCCTTCGATTGTTCTTACGTGCGAACCCAGCTTCTCATAGTTCTTGTAGTGGGTCCCCTCTCCTATAAGATGAAGATCGAAGTCTGTGAGCACCGGCTGAAATGAATAAGGGTCATGAAATTCCCTCTCCTCACCGGCATGGGTCTGCATCCTGATCCTGTAAATGAAGGGTTTTGCGGCATCCACATTGGCCTCAAAAAACCCTTCTTTATGTATCTTCTGCATCGGCAGGACTTCTTCCGGTTGTACACCAACGGCGCCGGATTCCTTTGCACCGCTCACGCGGTCCCTGACAACAAATGCCTCCCTGGCCTCCGGGAGAAATGTCCTGACAAGTACCTTCCCTTTGTCTGCATGAGGACCGAGGAATTCAAATGGTTTGCCGTATTCGGCCCTGAGGATTTTCTTGATCTGCCTGGAAGTATCCATACCGTTAGTATACCCGATATTTTATCACAGGCAATAAATTTATTGACGCCGTCGGAGGTAACGTTTTATTCTAAAAAATGCTCTTTAAACTAAGATTTCTGACTGCCGGCGAATCTCACGGGCGAGGATTGGTCTCGATACTCGAGGGCATACCGTCCGGTCTGCCTTTATCTGCCGAAGATATCGACCGGGAATTGAAGCGCAGACAGCAGGGCTACGGTCGCGGCGGCAGGATGAAGATCGAACAGGACCGGGCGATAATCATGTCCGGAGTGAGATGGGGCAAGACTATCGGCTCACCGCTCTCATTGCTGATAGAAAACCGTGATTGGGAAAACTGGCTGGAGGGGATGTCTGCTGATGCCGCCCATGAGGGTTCGATCTCTCCAGTAACCAGGCCCAGACCCGGCCATGCCGACCTGTCCGGCGCCATGAAATACTGCCACAAGGATGTGAGAAACATCCTTGAACGATCCAGCGCGCGGGAAACGGCGGCGCGTGTAGCAGCCGGAGCGGTTGCAAAAAAGTTCCTGTCGGAGTTCGGCATTTCAGTCGGGAGTTATGTCGTCAGCATCGGAAGCGTGGCACTGCCCGAAAGCATGGAAGATGAATACCCCGAATCGTTTCAGCGTGCAGAGGCCTCTGCGGTGCGCTGTCCCGATGATTCGACGTCCGTGAAAATGATCGAATTAATAGACCTGGCGAGCCAAAAAGGCGATACGCTGGGTGGCATTTTCAGGGTCGTGGTATCGGGTGTGCCGGCAGGCCTCGGAAACCATATCCAGTGGGACAAACGGCTCAATGCCCGCCTTATGATGGCTGTTTCCAGCATTCAGGCCATCAAGGGGGTCGAGATCGGCCTCGGGTTCAGGGCTGCCGGGAGATTCGGCTCTGAGGTCATGGACGAGATAGCCTACTCAGCAGACGGCTTTATCCGGAATACCAACAACGCTGGAGGTATCGA
>JBGOVD010000167.1:0-5322 GCA_041477935.1 Dissulfurispiraceae bacterium
CGGAGGCTTTTTGATGCTTGGCTATTTTTTCCCGGATATGCGACTGAGAAACACATCGGATAAGGAAAAATTGGAACTCGCGGATGCGGACGTGAACCGATTTCGGCGGACCATTCGGCAATTCAGACTGATAAATTATCTGCTCAGTTCAAGCAGCAGGTTAATACGCGAGCATTTTTTCACTATTATGGAGCAGAACCCACAACGGACCTATACACTCCTGGATATCGGGGCAGGTGGTTGCGATATCGCAATCGGGACCGCCCGCGAAGCACGGCGACGAGGTTTAAAGCTGAACATTACGGCGCTGGACAATGATGCGCGCATCCTCCCTATCGCTTATCAAGCTATCCGTGATTATCCCGAGATCCGCATAGTTGAGGGGAATGCGATGGACTTAAGCAGATTGGGTCCCTTTGATTTTATGTTTTCAAACCACTTTATGCATCATTTAGCCCGGGATGATATCAAGATATTTCTGGAAAGAATCATTGCCCAGACGCACCTCTGTTTCGTGATGAATGACCTCAAACGGTCGAATTGGGCATACCTGGGCTTTACTCTTTTCAGCGGGCTATTGACCCGCCGGAGTTTCCATTATTATGACGGTCGTTTGTCCATCAGGAGAGGGTTTCTGCCCGATGAACTCCGGGATTTAATACGGAGCAATTTTCCGAACGGCGCGATTCGAGTCATAGAGACTTATCCGGCCAGGATTATCTTATTACAGAAACCCGCAACAATGAAACAAAATAACATCAATTATAAGGAGGCTTGTAGATGAAATATCTGGTTCTTTTGGGAAGGTTATTTTACTCGGCGATATTTGTCATGGCAGGTCCGGCGCATTTCACGCAAGGGGATATCGGGTATGGAGCCAGCCATGGAGTGCCCCTGGCCTCAATCGTAGTCCCTCTGTCGGGAGTCATCGCCATACTGGGAGGCTTGAGCATCATAACAGGATACAAGGCCAGATACGGCGCCTGGTTATTGGTGCTGTTCCTGGTGCCGGTCACCGTCATGATGCACAACTTCTGGGCAATTACGGACCCAATGGCGAAGACGATGCAGCAGATAATGTTCATGAAGAACCTTTCCATGCTCGGAGCCGCCATGTTGATCACGCACTTCGGTTCAGGGCCCCTGAGTGTGGATAATAAAACCCCTTAGCCGGGGGAAGCAGAACATTTTTTTGCAAAGAAGTACGGGAAGCTATTCCTAACGGGTCCAGACGGAGGTGCGCCCAAAAAGGGGAATGACGACATAACCGCGCAGATCCAACCGGTCGGGTGCGGTCAGATGCATTTTGCCTCTGTAGGTATTGCCGCTTTTCGGATCGTAGCAAGTCCCTTTTCCCCAAGTATTCTCTCCAACCGAGGTAAAGCCTTCCAATATCTGCATACCGAGGACAGGCCGGCCCTGCAACGCCGGATCAGGATTTTTCCGGTCAATCACCGGGGTGCCGACCTTTCCATACTTGCCGTCGATATAGACGGGATTCTTCAACCAGACGATCTTGCCGCAGATCTTCTCCCCACACATGAAAATCTCGACCTTCGACTCTCCCATCTCGGTTTTCCAGATCCCGAGAATGCCGCTCAGATCAGCACCGAAAGCAGTTGTAACCGCCAGCAGTATTACCGCGAAACATGTTAACATCCTCACGCTGATGTTCCGAAACCATTTAGACATATTTAAAAATATAACTCTAATCGTCGCTAAGTCAAAAACTGAACAAACGGCTGAGCAAACTGCAATTTTTGTGACTGCACTTTTTTGATTTATTGTTGTTTGATTGTACACTTATCTTCAGGCAATGAAAATTCTTCTCGTCAGCACGAACCGAAACACCCTCCCCATGCCCGTTATGCCCATAGGCGCTTGTATAGTCGCGCACGCAGCCGAACGCGCTGGTCATACTGTTTCATTTCTGGATCTTATGTTCACCAAGGATCCCCTGGCCGACATCGAATCGGTCCTGACTCATTGGAACCCCGATGTGGTCGGCCTCTCGGTGCGCAATATCGACAACAATGACATGCGAGGTACGGTCTTCTTCCTGAACGAACTGACAAGTGTCGTGGATGTCATTCGCAAAAGGACCAGCGCTCCGATAATCATGGGAGGGGCGGCGCTCGGGGTAATGCCTGAGCAAATACTGCGCCTGGCGCCCGATACCTTTGCCGTTGTCGGGGATGGAGAAATGGTCTTTCCCCGGCTCCTCGATCGCATCTCGCGCGGTGAGCGATTCAGCGATTTGCCCGGTGTTGCTTATATAGAAAATGGCCTCTTTCGCCGGAACAACTCTGCTGCTTCGGGGTTTTCGGAGACCTGCCCGACGCCTGACTATCACCGGTGGCTGAATACCAGGACCTATCGCTCTCAGATGGCAACGGTTCCAATCCAGACCAAAACAGGCTGTCAGTTCCAATGCGTCTACTGCACCTACCCAAAGATCGAGGGGAGCGTCTGCCGCTTAAAGGAGCCCGGCAGCATAGCCGATACTGTGGTACGGCTCGCTGCAACGGGACTGCGGGATATCGAATTCGTAGACAGCGTGTTTAATACGCCACTCAGGCATGCCATGGAGGTATGCGAAGCACTGACCCGTGTCAGACATAAAGCGCGGCTCCAGTGTCTGGAGATAAATCCCCGTGATTTTGACGACGAGCTGGTGAAGGCAATGGAGCAGGCAGGCTTTGTGGGTATGGGTATTACCCTGGAGAGCGCTTCCGATCCGGTGCTGCAAGGGCTTCGCAAAGGTTTCACGAGCCGCGAAGTGCATCTTGCCGCCGAGGTGGTGCGCCGGCACCGGATTCCTTGCGCCTGGATATTTCTGCTCGGAGGCCCTGGCGAGACAAAGGAAACGGTTCGGGAAACACTGCAATTTGCCGGGAAATATATCCGGCCTATGGACGTGGCGTTCTTTAATACCGGCATACGGATCTATCCGGGAACGGAGCTTGAATCTATTGCGAGAATGCAGGGGGTACTCTCGCTTTCCCCTGATAAGATGCTTTCTCCAGTCTTCTACGTTTCGCCGGATGTCGACGCGGATTGGATGGAGCGGGAACTGAAGAACTCCATGAATATCCGGATGAACTTTATCAATATGGCTTCCATGGGTCACTCCTTATTGCCGGCTATTCATCGGATCAGCAATAAGCTGGGCCTGCGACCGCCTCTCTGGAGATATACCCGGATCATCAGGCGCGGACTCAGGTTTGCGGGAATGGATGTGTAGGAATGCGTCAGGTTTTTCTCAGCAGGCATGCATGTGCCGACAATCCCGCTCCGAAGGCAACCATCATGCATAGGTCGTTTTTTTTCATTCCGGTTTCGCTAAGCCTGTTCAGGACGAAGAATACAGTCGGGGAAGACATGTTCCCGTATTCGAAAAGGATGGATCTGGTGGCTGCAAGCTGCTCTTCGGACAGGCCTATTTCGTCCCTGATCGAATTGATGATTTTCTCGCCGCCCGTATGCAGCGCCCAGTGCTGGATATCGGCAATTCTTAACGAGTGATTAGAAAGCAAAGCGTTCACTACTTGCGCCGCCGCTTTACTGATATGGTTGTGCAGACTCACGGATAGTTGATTGTGCAGCTGGCCATTCTTGTGGATATAGCGAATGCATTCGCGTGCTTCGGGAATATATAGACTGGCAGAATCGATTATTTCCAGACCATCGGATTCCCCACGAAGGACTGCAGCTGCGGCTCCATCTCCGAACAGCATATTGGAGACGATAAGGCTCGGGTTATCAGCCATCTGGAAGGTGGCGCTGCAGATTTCTACCGAAACGCTGACAACGGCGCCGCCGGCCGCCTGCTTAACTAGAGCATCGGCAAGCTGCAGGTTCGGGATTGCGCCGCCGCATCCACCTCCCAGCAGATCATAGACCCTTATGTTTCTTGATAACCCTAGCTTTTCTATGAGATAAGTGGAGATGCCGGGGCAGATATATCCGGTGCAGGTATTTATGATCATGGCACTGACTTCTCCGATGCCGACATTTGCGGCGTCAAGTGCCTTGATAACGGCCTCAGAGGAGAGAGCTATCGACCATTTAGTAAACCTCCCGATGCGGCTGTCCGGGTCTTCGTTGAAGACTGTATCGGAGTCTTCGACTGCGAAAGAACGCGAGTTGATCGATGGATGCGCGAAGAGTTTTCTCATGACTGAAAGGCTTCTGTCGCTTAGTTCATGCCCGGCGTGGGCTTCGAGTATTTCTCCGGCAACAGTTTGTTCGACCTGAAACGGCGGTGTCGCCAACCCCAGGGATGCAATGTATGTTTTCTGTCCGTTGATCACTTTTCTCCCTTGTACGTGTATATCCCTGTGTATTGCAGAAGCCTGCGACTGGCAGAAGTATATTCCTTTTTCGGAAACACTTGCAAGAGCGTTGTCTCTGAATGTCTCATAATATTAGTACAGCGCCTGAGCGGTGATGCCATTTGATAAACTCCGGCGGCTTTGAATTCGTCCTGCATTCTGCCATACAACATCAGGAGTGATTCTACGTGTTTTTAGAAGAATTGAATATGGCGGTCTTGCATGTATCCAGTACTAATGCCTCTTTTTGCAAACAAAGAAAATGAGACGCACATATAATTGCCCAGCGGTTGAATCCTGCCCTATTTAAGCGGGCTTTTGGTTTGTTTGTCCTTCTTATTTTTTATCTCTTTTGCATGCTTGATCGTCTTCTGTTTCTGATCTTTCTCTTTGTCTTTTTTGCCGCCTTTGTCGCCCATTGTCTGCCTCCTTAATGGTGTTGCGCCCAATATTCTCGTCAGGTACGAGTTAGGAAACGCTGCAGTGAAATGTTCCTTATGATGAATGCTACCAAGAATATGGACCTCAGGCAAGGGCAGAGGTATCGACGAGGCAGTGTCCTTGCAAGGAGCCACAAATTATTGCTAAGCTTTGTGCGGGGCTTTTCTACTGCTGCTGTGTCAAGGAACTCAATAGGGAGACAACATGGACCTAAAGAACGGAAGAACTGATGATGCTTCTGTAATCGTGGCAATGGTGAAGCCGACCAAATCGGCTTCCTTTAAAAACCCATTGGCCCTCCTCGTCATTTTCTTTGTTTTGATCATCATCATTAATGTCCTGGGATACTTTTATTTTGAAAACCAGAAGGATCACATCAAGAAGGAAAAACAGAACGAACTTCTGGCCATAGCAGATCTGAAGGTAGACCAAATCGTCAGTTGGCGCAACGAACGTCTGGCTGATTTATCCTCTGTCCTTGACAACCCGCTGATTATCACTCAACTTCATCAGTGGCTGCGCGACCCCAGGAAAGATAAACAAAGAG
>JBGOVD010000022.1:0-12178 GCA_041477935.1 Dissulfurispiraceae bacterium
GTTCATCGATTTCGTATCTTCAGGTAAAGGACAGAAGATTATCGGGGAGTTTGGCAAAGAGCTATACGGCGAGGGTCTTTACAACGACGCAGCCTATGCGAAACAATACGACGATTAGATGATTCACCGGGAAAACTTATAGAAACTATGAGGGAGGGTTTATCAATGATCAAGAAGTCAGCGGTTTTATCAGCGATGGCGGCATTTGTTTTATCGGTAATTGTTGGCACCGGTTCAATTTCATCCGCCGCATCCGAAATTATCTGTTCATCCACTACGAGCACAGAGAATTCAGGCCTGTTCGGCTACATACTCCCCATGTTCGAGAAGAAGACCGGGATCAAGGTTAAGGTCGTCGCGCGCGGCACAGGCGCGGCTATTGAAATGGGCAAGAGAGGCGATGCTGACGTGGCCTTTGTTCATGCCAAAGAGCAGGAACTGAAGGCTGTCGAGGAAGGATATTTTATCGACCGGCATGATGTTATGTACAATGACTTTGTAATTATCGGCCCGACCGATGATCCCGCAAAGATAACGGGCATGAAATCTACGGTCGAAGCGTTCAAGAAGATCTCCGCATCGTCGACCTTCATCTCGCGAGGCGATAACTCCGGAACAAACACCAAGGAACTGTCTATCTGGCAGAAGGCCGGCATCGTCCCGAAAGGCCAGAAGTGGTATCTCGAAGTTGGACAGGGCATGGAAAAGACCCAGAGGATCGCTGATGAAAAGCACGCTTATACGCTTACGGACAGAGGTACGTGGCTTGCGACAAGAGACAAGGACCGGCTGGCGATGATGATTGTCCTGGAAGGCGATCCTACGTTGTTCAACCAGTACGGAGTAATGGCCGTAAACCCTGCAAAGTTCAAGCAGGCAAAATACAAAGAGGCAATGGTGTTTATCAACTGGCTGATATCGAAAGAAGGACAACAGGCCATTGCTTCCTTCAAGGATAAGAACGGCAACCCGCTCTTTATCCCGAACGCTAAGTAAATAATTATCAGGAAGCGGGAAGAAATCGGGATTTAAGGGCGGTGTCTGGGTCATCAGGGGCGCGCGAGCGGACAGGGCAAACGCACCGCTGAGCATGATATCTGATCGGTCACAGACACTAACCTGTTCCTAAGGATTAATTCATCGCCCTTAAATCCCGATTTCTTCCCGCTTCTATTCCGCCATGTTGCATTTTGGTTTATTATAAAAGATGTCATCAATCCTAGAGGGATTCTCACAGGCGCTGACTCTCATTCTGCATCTCGATGCTGAGTTGCTCGGCATTATCCTGCTGTCGATCAAGGTTTCAGGCGGGGCGCTCCTGATAGCAACGCTCGCCGGGCTTCCGCTCGGAGCGCTTCTCGGCCTCAGAAAGTTCCCTCTCAGGGGTTTTCTGGTGACGATCCTCAACACTTTCATGGGTCTTCCACCCGTGGTGGTCGGCCTTTTCCTCTACCTGCTTCTTTCGAGGAGCGGCCCCCTCGGGTTCATGTCTTTGCTCTATACACCGGCAGCCATGATAGCGGCCCAGAGTGTATTGGCGTTCCCCATTGTCGCAGCGATCAGCCACTCGGCGATCTCAGGTGTCGACCCCGTACTGCGGCAGACGGCGATAACCCTCGGAGCAACTCCAATCCAGGTATCACTGACCATCATAAAGGAAGCCCGTTACGGGATCATGTCGGGCGTAATGGCAGCCTTCGGTAGGGTGATGGCAGAAGTCGGGGCCATCCTCATCGTTGGCGGGAACATCGCCGGATACACCAGGGTGATGACGACTACCATCGCGCTTGAGACCGACAAGGGAAATTTCGAACTGGCGCTGGCTCTCGGAATAATATTGCTCGTTATTTCGCTCATGATAAATTCGGCTCTTCACCTGATCCAGAAAAGAGGAATGGTGGGCACTGACAGATGAGCCTGCAACTGACTGCCTCGAATATCTTCAAGAGTTACAACGGCGATCAGATTCTCAAGGACTGCTCGTTCTCATTTGGCAAGAACGGTATCTATGTACTGACCGGGCCAAACGGATCGGGCAAGTCGACGTTCCTCAGGATATGCGCCCTTATAGAATCTGCCGATAGCGGTGAAATCAATTACCTTTCACACGGTCAGATACTCGATAATGATCTCGCGCTGAAGCGACGGATCACCCTCGTTTTGCCGAAAGTCGGTCTTTTCAACACATCCGTATTCAGGAACGCCGCTTATGGGCTGACGATAAGGGGGATCAAAGGACCTGAGGCGGACAAGCAGGTCGATAGGGCACTCGATTTTGTCGGGCTGTCTCACAAGAAAGGCCAGAATGCCCTAACCGTTTCGAGCGGCGAGGCCCAGCGTCTCGGTATAGCGCGTGCGCTCGTCATAGAGCCTGAAATTCTGTTCCTCGACGAACCGACAGCCTCCGTGGATCAGAAAAACACCGGGATCATCGAAGGCATCATCCATACAATGAAGCAGGAAGGAAAGGTTACAGTTATAATGACAACACACGACAAAGATCAGGCGGCACGGCTTGCCGATCACCTGCTGGTGATAAAAGACGGAGCGATATTATCTGTGCCTTTCGGAAAGGAGAAGAGATGAATAAAGAACTGTTTGAAAAAGGACTCAAGGTTAGAAGGGAAGTACTCGGCAGCGAATACGTCGACGAGTCGCTCCGGAATGCCGACGAACTTACGATGCCTCTGCAGGAACTCGTCACGCAGTACTGTTGGGGCGAAATATGGACACGGCCGGGGCTGGACCGACGCACCCGCAGCTTTCTGAATCTCGCCACGATGACGGCATTGAACCGGCCTCACGAACTCAAGCTGCATGTTCGCGGCGCAATCAACAACGGTCTCACCAAGGAGGAGATAGCGGAAGTGTTTCTTCAGAGTGCGATCTACTGCGGTGTCCCCGCCGCGCTCGACAGCTTCAGAGTCGCAAAGGAGGTTTTTAAAGAAATGGGCATTTGAGAGAATACAAGCGAGACAAAAGCCATAACCGCCGCTAGCTCTTGACGCAGACCCGGCTTATATCCCCAAGAGATGCAAGGTCATCAATAATCTTCCTAATCAGTTTCTTGTTATAAAAAGAAACCGCATAGTTATACGTAATGGTTTTGCTTATTGAGCATTGTTCGTAATCCACATTAGAGATACGGACATCATGTTTTGTGAGCACAGCGATGATATCATCTTCTTTTACGATATCCCCCGCTACAATTGTTAATACCCTGCTATAAAGCTTGGGCATTTTTCTCTCCATCCTTCTTAGAAGAACAAGCGAAAACATAGTTATTGCGGTTGTGACAATACCGGCAAGATAGAGCCCCTCTCCAACTGCCAGTCCAATAGCAGACACCATCCATATAGTCGCAGCAGTTGTGAGCCCTTGTATCGAGAACCCTGTCCTTAACACAACACCTGCTCCAATAAAACCGACGCCGGTTATAGCACCTGCTGCAATTCTGCCCGGGTCAGCCCTCAAATAAGCCGGCTCCGACACACCAAGAGAGTGATAATATCCTGATACGTTCATTAGGAGAACGCAGGCAACGCAAACAAGTATATGTGTCCTGAATCCGGCGGGTCTGCCGTTTACCTGCCTCTCGTAGCCAACTATCCCACCGATAACCGCGCCAAGCAAAAGCCGTAAAATCATCTCATATTGTGAAATCCCCATTGAATGACCCCATTCACATCATGTTTATCCATAAGCCAAGGCACAGCAGGGCTCATTATGCCATCGAAATATACCATCTTTAGCCAAGAAATGGAAAGTTAGCAGGCGTAATCACCCCATGCAGGCATCTGTTAATCATTGGGGATGCTTTTTTCGTCTCGCGAAATCGGCTTCAGAATCACCAGGGTCGCACCCCATCCTCCTGCGTCCTCTCCCCCAAGCTTGAATGAAACGACGGCCGGTATTTTCTTGAGGATAGAATGGACCATCTCCCTCAGCATACCCGTCCCTTTCCCGTGTATTATCCGCACCTCGCGGATGCCTTTACCCCTGCAGACCTCCAGATAGTGCGGCAGCAATTCTTTGACCTCTTTGGGATTGAAGGTATGCAGGTCGAGTGTCCCGTCAATGGGGATTTCGATCGGATCTGTCTTCTCGTTCTCCTCGGTCATCGCTTCCTTTTAGGATAACAGGAAATATGGCATCAAGAACCGGGTAAACGAAAAAAGTGCAACAGGCTTCAAAACGTGATATAATTGTTCCGGTTATTTGAACTGGCCCGGGCATGCGATACGGAGGCGATGATGACGGATAAAGACAAAACCAAAGATGAGACTCTCAAGGACTTGGCAGAACTTCGCGAGCAGAATCAGGACCTGCATCAGATGCTCAGGGGAATGACGCAGGCGGCCGATGAGCTGCGCGACAACCTCGAGAAATACACGGCCCTGATCGAATCGACAGACGACTCTATTTATCTTGTCGATAAAAAAGGCCGCTATCTCTTCATGAATAAGAAACATCTTTCCCGGATGGGGCTTAGCGTCGAAGAGCTGCTCGATAAAGGTTACGGAGATTTTCACTCGCAGGACGAGACGCGCGCATTCATTCAACAGGTCGACACGGTATTCAAGACCGGAGAATCCGATCAATATGAGCACAAGAGTGCGCGAGACGGAGGCTACTTTCTCCGGACCCTCAGTCCGGTAGCTGGTTCGAACGATACAATAAAAGCGGTGACGGTCATATCCAAGAACATAACCTCTCTAAAAAATCTCGAGGCTGAACTGTATGCCCTGTCTTTAGCTGACGAACTGACCAAGCTGTACAATCGCCGCGGATTTCTGACACTCGCTGAACAGCAGCTAAAGATAGCCAGGAGAATGAAACGACGCATGCTTCTGATCTATGCAGACATGAATGAAATGAAGAAGATCAACGATACATACGGACATGCCGAGGGGGATGAAGCCATCAAGGCCGTGGCTGAAATCCTCAGAAATACATTCCGGGAATCAGATATCATAGCCCGGATCGGAGGCGACGAATTCGCCATACTTGTCACGACCTTCCGGGCCGGCAAGGAAAGAGTATTCATGGAAAGGCTTATCGACAATATCGACGCATATAACGCCGCCGGGAAATGTCCTTATCTCCTTTCGATCAGCACGGGGGTCTACATGTGCGATCCTCTGACACCATGCAGTATTGAAGAAATGCTTGTCGCTGCGGACAAACGGATGTACGAGCAGAAGTCTGCCCTTCAACGGTCCCGCTCCTAGAAGATTTTAGATCTCAGTCGAAGTTACCAGCGTGATTCCGTATTAACAAAGAAATTGTATTCTTCTATCGCGCGATTAGCCGCGTCTTTGTGCTTCTGCATCGCCTGGTTCTGCTCTTCGACAAAATCATTTATGCACTTCCGATAGCTCTCGACCTGGGCCTTATAAGCGTTCACTTCGGTCTCGGCCTTGAACTTGAAAGGCCTGTGCGGCTGGGTGCAGGAATGTGTCGGAGGAACCTTATCGGCCAAGGCGAATGCTGGAAGAAATACTAATAACAATGCTGCTGAAATTAACCTGAGAAAGATTGTCTTCTGCATGACGCCTCCATTTGTGATGGATTCTATTGTCGTAAATATTACGCTCTTATCATACAGTCGTATTTCAGTTTGTTCAATTCGACGACTCCGAAATGATGTCGTTAAGTTGCAGTTTGAGAATACAGAACAAAATCGGATATCATTAAAGAAGTCTATAATCTAAGGAGAAACGAGATGGGAAGAGTTTGAGGAGTAAATAACAAGGCGCCTTGGGCGCCGAAGGTCATCCTCGGTGGTGCCGTCCTTCTTGTACTGTTGTCCTCTCAAGGCATAGTGTCGGCACCTGTAGCAATCATGATCGGAATCGGACTGGTTGTAGTCGTCAATGTAATAGCAGCAAAGAAAAGCGGGCAGTGTTAGATCGAATTGAAATATTGGACGCTCTGGTGGCGGAGGGGTCCGCGTCTGTCCCGAAACATTATTCAAGCAAACTTAAAGCCGGATAAGAATCACAATAATATCGGCGCCGGTGTGGTATACTCTCAAGCATTATGAAACAGAAATACGTTTGAAAAGGAGAGGAGTGAATGACAAAGACAGATCTGATCGAAAAGGTAGCGAAGGACGCGGCACTGACAAAGGCCGACGCAGCGAAGTGTATTAATGCTCTTATTGATGCTGTAACGGTATCTCTTAAGAAAGGACAGAAAGTCACACTCGTTGGATTCGGTACCTTCTCTGTTTCAAAAAGGAAGGCGAGAAAGGGCCGTAACCCCCAGACAGGCAAGGAAATAAAGATAGCTGCAAGAAAGGCCACCAAGTTCTCGGCTGGACTTGGACTGAAGAGAGCTGTGAAATAGAATTTTCACCAATGTAAAGAGCCGTCCTGCATGGGCGGCTTTTTTTTCCGCGCTCCCCCCGCCCGCGTTTATGCTCCGTAACGATTCTCCGAGTGCGTCTGGTAGTAGTCTTTTATTTTTATTAGTATAATGTAAATAGTAAACAGTTGCTCGCGAATGGAGGTCCTGTCGAAATGGTGATTGCAGCTGGCTTGTCTGAAAACCTCAGGAAAATGCATATGTTTTCAACCTTAAGCGATGCAGAGATAGGAGAGGTTGCCGGTAAAATCGTAGTTAAAAAATATCGCAAGGACGAAGTGATTCTATGGCAGGATGATACTAACTCCTATATGTATCTTGTGATGTCCGGCCGGGTAAAAGTTGTACAGACGTCTGAAGATGGGAGGGAGACTATCAGAGCTATTCACCAGGCCGGAGATTCATTCGGAGAATTGTCGCTGCTCGACTGCAAGACTTCCCCAGCCCAGGTTATAGCTATGAAAGATACTTCTGCTGCCATAATAAACAAAGCGAATTTCCTGAATATAATTCATACGCAGGAAAAGGTGCTTGATAATTTGCTGCAGATGTTTTGTATAAGACTTCGTGATTCATGGGACCGTGTACAGATGGTTAATTCCAAGAATTCAGAGCAGCGGTTAACTATGCTTTTTCAGCAACTGTCTGCGACTAACGGCGAACAAGTCGAGGAAGGGACTCTTTTGAATATCCGGTTGACTCACCAAACTTTGGCTTCCATGACAGGCCTGAGCCGCGAAACGGTGACAAGAGCGCTGGATGTTTTGCAGAAAGAAAAGTGTATCAGGATACGGAGCGTGGACAGGAATGTGATTCTACTCCCCGGTTTCTTCAAATTGGGGATTAGTTCCTGATTTGCCTTTTGCTAAGTGTGCCATTCATCCGTTAAGGAGTAAATCCATGAACCTGCCTGAAATCCAAAACCGCCTTGCGAACTTTGCTGCTGAACGAAACTGGGACCAATTTCATTCGCCCAAAAACCTCTCGATGGGGCTGGCTGCTGAGGCGGCTGAATTGCTCGAAATCTTCCAGTGGCTTACTGAAAAGCAATCGTGCGAGATCATCGGCAATGATAAAGAGATGCAGCATGTCAGGGAAGAGATTGCCGATGTCTTTATCTATCTGGTGCGGCTGGCCGACAAGCTGAATGTGGATATAGAAAAGGCTGTGCTGGAGAAGGTCGAGATCAATGAAACAAGGTATCCGGTAGAACTGTCAAAAGGTAATGCAACGAAATTCAGCAAGCGGCAAAAGTGACTATGCCGCACCTCATCTCCGCCTCTTCCCGCCCATCTTATCCATAAGCTGAAGAAGCCCGCGGAGCAGGTCGGTCGGGGTCGGAGGGCAGCCGGGGATGACGAGATCGACGGGAATGACTTTGTCGATACCGCCCAGTGATGCATATGTCTCTCCGAATATGCCTCCGTTACAGCCGCAATCGCCGGCTGCTACAACCAGCTTCGGAGAAGGGGTGGAATTATAGGTCCGCCTGAGAGCTATTTCCATGTTATGCGTTACCGGGCCGGTGACCAGAAGTACGTCGGCAAAGCGCGGCGAAGCTGTAAAGTGGATGCCGTATTGCTCGCAATTGTAAATCGAATTGTTCATCGCATGGATCTCGAGTTCGCAGCCGTTACATGAGCCTGCGTCGACCTGTCTGATAGTGAGGCTACGGTTGAATCGCTTCCAGATCTCTGCTTTCAGTTCCGCGCCTATAGCTAAAACTTCGGCCGGAATTTCCTGCGGCATCGGCTCAGTGACTATGCCTGTACGGAATATCTGATGCAATATCCTTATCACAGATCGTGCCCCGAGTAGGATTGATTGAAACTCTTGTTGCAAACGGGGAAGTCGGGGACGATATTTCCCGGTATTGCCTGTTCGAGCCCCAGCCAGCAGACGCTGGACGGGTCCCTGACCATGCAGCGGTTGATATTCCCTTTTGGACCGGCCTGAAGCCAGTAGATGATCTCGCCCCGCCATCCTTCCACGGCCGCAAATCCTGCGGTGTCTGGCCAGGGAGTCTTTGCCTCGCCACTGATGTCGCCATTCGGAAGAGTGGTCAATATTTCACGGATGATCCGGATAGATTCCCTTACTTCTTCCACCCTCACCCAAGCCCTGGCATGTACATCGCCGGAGATCAGCACAGGGACGTTCACCGCTATGCGGTCATAGGGCGGAAACGGATTCTGGAGCCGGCAGTCTAGGTTCAGGCCGCTTGCGCGGGCGACGATTCCAACGACACCGAGTTCTCTCGCGGTCTCGGGCTGAAGTATGCCTGTATCACGGGTCCTGTCCTCCAGGGAAGAGTTCTCATCCATGATGATGATCAGTTTCTCAAATTCTTTCGATAAGTAATCGAGTTCATCGAGGATATCCCTGCTGCCCTGCGAATCGATATCAGCCGTGACTCCGCCGGGAATGATCCTGTCCATTATGAAGCGGTGACCGAAGAGCCTCTGATTGGTGCGGAGCAGCAGCTCTTTGAGCCTCATGGTCTGATAAAGCATGAAGGAAAAGGCGACATCATTGCAGATGGCGCCGATGTCTCCCAGGTGATTTGCTATGCGCTCCCTTTCCAGGAAAAGCGCCCTCAGCCAATTCGCGCGGTCGGGAAGGCTGCATTCGGTCATTGATTCCATCGCCATACAATACGCCAGGCTGTGTGCTACAGTCGTGTCTCCTGAGACGCGGCCTGCGAGCCTTGCACCTTCATTCCATGAAAGCGACTCGAACCTCTTTTCAATTCCCTTGTGAACATATCCCAGCCGCTCTTCGAGGTTGATTACGGTTTCTCCGACTGCCTGGAACCTGAAATGCCCGGGCTCGATTATGCCGGCATGGACCGGGCCGACCGGAATCTCGTACACCCCTTCGCCTTCAGCCCTCGCCCACTTATACTCGCCCTTCACCCGCGGCAGCGGCTTCGACGCATCGAATGTCTTCCTTAACGGCCAGGCATCGGCTGGCCAATCCTCAAATTTTATCCAGGGCCTGGAGTCGGGATGCTTGTCGGCAGTGAGTCCCATCAGGCTTTCTATCTGGCGCTCGAATCGGTATGCAGCTACGAAGTGTTTGGTCAGGCTCGGAAAGACCGGATCGTCCAAAGGGATATCCGACTTCACGATGAGATATTCACTTCCATACCTGTAGCAGGCATATATTGCGAAACCTCTTACGTAAGGCGTCTCGTCGGTTGCCCATTCGGCGGCGAGCAGGGCATAGGCCTTTTTCAGCAGTCTTCCTGATTCGACAAATTTGGCCCTCGGCACAACACAGAAATCGACCGATTCGGGATAACTGCCTGCACGGAATCTTACATCTTCCTGTAGTGCAGAGGTCAATGCTGCCTTCAGCACGCTCATTTCAGCAACTCCACCGCGGTATGAAACCACTGATTTAGAAAGTCGGGGATATAAAGGCCGATGACCAACACCAGTGCCATGTGGAGCATCACCGGGACATGGGCTACCGTCATCGGTGTCTGATTAGCCGGAATTTCGCCCGAAACCATGGGCTGCACCTTGCGCAGGAGCGCTGCGAAGGCGACCCCGAGCCCCAGCAGCAGCAGCGGCGTCCATAAGGGCGCGTCCTTGATCGTGGCTGTCAGTATCAGGAACTCACTGGTAAAGATGCCGAACGGCGGCATTCCGACAATGGCCAGCACCCCGAACATCAATCCCCAGCCGACCAGGGGATTGCCCCTGAAGAGGCCCTTGATCTTATCCATCTCCTGTGTCCGGTGCATCTGGGAGGCATGACCGACGGTGAAGAATATCGCTGATTTAGCGAGACTATGCACAAGCATGTGAAGTAGCGCTCCGAAGGTCGCCAGGGGGCCGCCCAACCCGAAAGCAAAGGTGGCAATCCCCATGTGTTCTATCGATGAATATGAGAACATGCGTTTTATATCCTTCTGCCTGAGGAGGGAGAAGGCCGCTACAAGGATCGAAAGGATGCCGAAACCCATCATGATGTCTCCGGCATGATGGGTCTTCGTCGAACCATCGACGAGCACCTTGCACCTGACAAGCGCATAAAGGGCGATATTCAGAAGCAGTCCCGAGAGTACGGCCGAGATCGGCGTGGGGCCTTCACTGTGTGCATCGGGCAGCCAGTTGTGCAGCGGCACGAGTCCGACTTTTGTGCCGTATCCCACCATGAGGAAGACAAACGCCAACGATAATACCGTCGGCTCAAGCTGTCCGCTGACCCTGCTCAGATTCGTCCATAGCAGGGCATCGCCGCCTTCTCCGAGCACCTTTTCAGCCGCGAAATAGAGGAGCACGGTGCCGAACAGGGCCTGCGCGATACCGACGCCGCAGAGGATAAAATATTTCCAGGCCGCTTCGATGGCTGTCGGCGTACGGTAGAGCGAGACAAGCAGCACCGTGGAAAGCGTAGCGAGCTCCATCGCAATCCATAATACCCCGACGTTGTTTGTAAGCAGACAGAGGAGCATGGCAAAGATAAAAAGCTGGTACATTGCGTGGTAAAATCTCATGCGGATATGGCTTACGCGGCCATGCTCCCGCTCCCTCCTCATGTATCTCCTGCTGAAGATTGCAGTCGTCATCGAGACGAATGATGTAAGCACAGCCAGGTAGACATTGAAGGCATCGACGAAGAAGAACTTCCCTCCCGCCAGCATGGGACCTTGAACGTAGACCTCTACGGCAAGGCCGATGCCTGCCGCAAAAGTTGCCGCGGAGCAAAGTATGTTGATTTCGGGGGCCAGCTTCCGGTCACCCATGAAGGCTAGGGCCGCAGCGCAAACGAGCGGAACGCCAAGCAATATGAGAAGCATTATGCTGCTGTTCACCATACTCATTCTTCCTCCTTCAGGCGGGCCATCTGATCGATGTCCAGGCTGTCGAAGGTGGTGTTGATATGGAAAAAGAATATGCCGAATATGAAGGCGGCGATCAGGACATCAAGCGCAACGCCGAGTTCCACGACCAGAGGCATGCCGTAGGTTGCACTGGTGGCGGCAAAGAAGAGCCCGTTCTCAAGTGCAAGAAAGCCGATGATCTGCGTGACGGCATGACGCCTGGTTATCATCATAAGAAGGCCGATCATGACGGTCGCGAGGGCTATCGCGAGGGTCGACCGCGTTATCAGGGTAGACATCTCCCGGACAGGCGCAGTCAGGTGATAAGAGAATATGACAAGGGCTATCCCGATAAGCATCGTCATCGGAATATTGACGATAGTTTCTACCTCTTTGCGGATCTTCAGGCGGTGTATGAGCACATGCAGAATATAGGGAAGGAGGAAAACCTTCAGCGACAGAGTCAGAAGAGAAGATATATACAGGTGGTGCTTTCCGGCTACATATCCGACTATGGCCGTGTTCAGGGAAAGGAAAAGGCCCTGCCAGGCAAACAGATGGATAAGCCCGTAGATCCTCTTCTGCACCAGCATGCCGAAGGCGGTGAGCAGTACCAGCGCCGCCAGGAAACTGTTTATTTGAGCCGCAGTTGCGAGGTCCATATCAATCCAGGATGCCATTTCAGTCCAAAATGAAAAACGAGAGCATGCCGAGGGTTGCGAGCAGGAATGCCGCCCCGAGGAACTCGGTTAATCTGAATAATCTCATCTTTGCCAGCCCGGTCTCAATAAGGACAATAGCAACTCCGACTACTCCGAGTTTAAGAATCATGTAAGCCAATGCCGTCGGAATCGCCAGCAGGCTGCCCTTCGCAGCAATTCCCCACGGTGCAAAGGCAGCTATGCCCAATATCACAAAAAGGAAGAGTTTCATCATCCCGGCCCATTCGATGAGCGCCAGGTGCCTGCCCGAATA
>JBGOVD010000077.1:0-7753 GCA_041477935.1 Dissulfurispiraceae bacterium
ACCGCAGCGCTGTTGGCGATATGGAACATTTTTATATGGAGCCCGTTTTTAAGAAGTTCCATTTTCAAAGCAGTGAATGCATCGAGCTGTAACTTTGTGAAGGATGGATCGGCAAGACCGGCTTCGGACAGGTGACTCATGATCCCTTCGACAACAATGCCCTTTTCAGCGGCAATCGCCAGGATTTCGCGAGCAGGCCCGTCAGTCAATCCAAGCCTTCCCATGCCGGTGTCGACCTTGATATGCACGGAAATTCTCGTCCCCCGCTTCTCAGCTTCGCGGGCAACTGCGATCGCAGTTTTAGTGTCGCTCAAAACGGGGATGAGGTTATACTTCAGGATATCCCCCAGGTCGGGGTCGAAGAAGACGATGATCGGAGCGGTTATACCGGCCTCACGAAGTTTCACCGCCTCTTCGGTGAATGCCACGGCAAGATAATCGGCGCCCGCGCCGACCAGTGTTTCAGACACTTCAATAGCTCCATGGCCATAAGCGTCTGCCTTTACGACCGCAATAACCGCGCTGCGTCCTGCAAGGGCCTTCACCGTGTGCAAATTGGCGGAGACCGCTCCCAGATCTATCTCTGCGATGATTCCTCTATGCATACTGTGACTGCGACCTATTTCTTTACTTCTTCCTTGTCCTTGGCTTTCTCCTCAGGGTTCTTCGGCGTTACGTCCACTTCTCCGGAATCACTGATTGCTTTCTTGAAATTCTTGATTCCCTCTCCGACGCCCTTGGCCAGTTCAGGTATTTTCTTTGCGCCGAAAAGGACGACGACGATGCCGGCGATCACCAGAATATCTTGTGTGCTTAACATACACCCTCCTTTATGCTGCGTTCTTACTGCCCTATACTGAAGCGTCTGTCGTCGAGGACAAGCCCCGCAAACCCTTCCTTGCCTGTTATCGTATCAAAATCGTCCACCGTGTTGATATTCACGAAGGACTTGCCTTGCGGATCAACTGCCCTCACTTCAGCCTCTTCGATATAAAGGGTCCTGATCTCGCTCAAAAAAAGCTTGAGGGACACCTTATCATTCTTTATCCCATCTTCGAGCGCCGGCAGGGCGACACTGCTATATATGCCGAAGAGAGGCTGCGGTCTGCCTCCGAAAACCGGAATGGCAGCATCGAATCTCTCTTTCCGGGTACTCTCTATATATTTACCACAAACGAGCGATATCACGCCCGCTTCAACAAAGGGCATATCGCACGCAATGACAAATACCGCCGGATTACGCGAGTTGATCAGGGCGGAATAGATGCCTGTCAGAGGTCCGCGAGAGGGCAGGACATCTCCCACAAGCGGCGCACCAAGATAGAAATATAACTCGGGCATGTTCGTGCTTATCATGACATCCTGAAACAGGGACCGCATAATACCGAGGTTCCGCTCGATAATGGGAACGCCGCCGATCCTGATAAAGCCCTTTTGGATAGGAAAGCGGGTGTTCCGGCCTCCGGCAAGGATGATTCCGGATATTCCCTCCAGACCTCCGCTCCCTGCAGCCGGTATCACTTGATAAGTATCCCGGCGTATCCGACCACACGGTCGAAATCGCCGCTCACTTCTCCCGAAGTAGCGTATTTGACAAGCCTTGCTTCACCAGCTCCCAGCTCGAGGGCCGCATAGAGCATGACCGTTGCGGGGATCAACCCGCACATGGATATCTTTTCTCTCATGACAATCGAATAGAGCCCTTCAGGATTCAGGGCGAGTATTTCATCGATGGCGAGTTTGTCGAGTTTCCTTGCGACCGCATCCGGTTCATAATGGCTCATGTCGGAGCTTGCGACTATCACCACTTCATGTCCCGACGCCCTTATAGCATCAGCGATACCCCTGCCCGCAGCCGCACAATCGTCGATAGTGGCCCTCATGAACGTAATAGGAAGTATCCGGCAATTATCCGAAGAGTAGGCGATGAACGGGAGCTGCACTTCCAGGGAGTGCTCATAAATATGGGCTTGGCTGTCTTCGACTATGAACGGGACCTTCTCTCTTATTATCTTTGCAAGTTCATCGTCAATGCTGAATGTTGCAGTCGGGATCTCCCATTCGCCGGATCCCATCATGGATACACTGGGTCCAAATCCGGAATGATTCGGACCTAAAAGCAGAAAGGTACTAGGAAAATGTATCGAGGAATAAACCGCGCCCGCCACATGACCCGAATACATGAGGCCGGCATGAGGCGAGAGGACCGCGATTACCTTCTCCTTTTCAGCGCCATGGATACTGTATTGCTCAACCTGATTCCGGAGCCGCACGGGATTGCCGTCATAAAACTGCCCTGCAACCGCCGCCAAACGCTTCATCAGTACACCTCTGCTTCCTGTTCGTAAGTAAGGTTGGTATGATCGTGAAACCTGGTGCAGGACGCTTCGAATGAAAGCTTAACAGTACCTGTCGGTCCGCTCCTCTGCTTGGCGACAATGATATCAGCTGCACCGCGGTTGTTAGGGCTGTTCTTGTTGTAGACCTCGTCACGATAGAGGAAGATGATGACATCGGCATCCTGTTCGATGGCCCCTGACTCCCTGAGATCGGCCAGCGTAGGTATCTTTTCATGCCTCGATTCGACACTGCGGTTGAGCTGGCTGAGGGCGATAACCGGCACTTTCAGCTCCTTGGAAAGGGCCTTCAGAGAGCGCGAGATCTCGGATATTTCCTGCTCTCTCCGCTCGAAATTCCCGCGGCTCCGCATAAGCTGGAGATAGTCGACTACTACAAGGCTTATTCCGCCATGCTCCATCTTAAGCCTGCGGGCCTTGGCGCGTATCTCAAGCACCGTAAGTGCGGATGAGTCATCTATGAAGATGGGAGCGTCCGCGAGCCTGCCGGCAGCGCTGGTCAGTTTCGGCCAATCCTCTTTGCCGATAAAGCCCTTTCTCACGCGCGCGGAATCGACCATGCTTTCGGAGCAGAGCATTCTCATGACCAGCTGCTCCTTCGACATTTCAAGGCTGAATATCGCAACGGGTTCCCGCATATGCATGGCGGTATGCTGCGCGATGTTGAGGGCAAAAGCGGTCTTACCCATACCAGGCCTTCCGCCAATGATTATGAGGTCTCCGGGCTGAAACCCGGATGTAAGTTCATCAAGGTCCTTGAAGCCCGATGCAACACCCGTGATGGCCTCTTTCTTGTCGTAGAGATGCTCGATCATCTTGAAGGTGTCCTTGATGACGTCCTTCATGGTCGCGAACGAGGTCTTTGTCCTCTGCTCCGCGATTTCGAAGATCATCCTCTCGGCCTGGTCCACAAGATCATCGGGGTCGGAGCTGTCTTCATAGACCCTTGCGGTGATATTCGTCGCGGTCCTGATGAGGTCGCGCAACAGGGCCTTTTCCCGCACGATACGGGCATGATACCTGATATTTGCGGAGGTGGGTATGCTGTCGGCGAGAGTGGAGAGATAAGCGACCCCGCCGACTATTTCGAGATCGCCCATCTTGCGGAGATAATCCGCAACGGTCACGATATCGATGGGTTCGTTCTTCTCGAAAAGATCGAGGATAGCCCGGTAGAGCCGCCTGTGCGACTCACGGTAGAAGTCATCCTGCGAGAGTATCTCGAGTGACTTCGGCAGGGCCTCGTTGTCGAGGATGATGGCGCCGAGTACAGCCTGCTCCGCCTCTATGTTCTGAGGAGGCAGCTTATTGATTGTCAGGTCTGCTTCTTTCAATTCAAGATACCTGGAATGCTGTTAAGAAATACTGCAAAGGCCCTATTCGGGCACGACCTGTACGTTGAGTTGAGCAGAGACTTCCGTGTGCAGCTTGATCGTAACCGTATATTCTCCGAGCCTCTTGATCGGCTCGTCAAGATGGATCTTTTTCTTGTCGATTTCAATTCCTTCTGCCTTTAGAGCATCGGCGATGTCCATGGATGTCACAGAACCAAAGAGCTTGTCTTCCTCGCCGGCCTTGGCCTTTATGATTACCTTCGCTGCCGCTATCTGCTCAGCAATCCCGGATGCACCGGATTTTACCTTCCTGGCCATCTCCTGTATCTTCTTCGTTTCGTGTTCGAGTGCCTTTACATTCTTTGTGTTCGCTTCAGCGGCAAGCCCCTGCGGAACCAGATAATTTCTGGCAAAACCGTCCTTAACATTAACGACCTCGCCTATACGGCCAAGGTCTTTGACATCAGACTTGAGAATAACCTTCATAGAAACCTCTCCTTACTGTCAGTAATTTTCGATGAGTGTAATAGTATACCTAATTGCCTCAGGAAATGTTAATACGGCCCCGCCTGTTCTTTCCATAATCGCAATGTACGGAAAGCCGACATCACATCAGGCTCTTTTTACAGAGAAAATGCCTGAGGTTCCCGTTATAATCGCCAGATATGATGTCGAAAACGCCATTGTTCAGTATTACGAAGGGTGAACTGTGCTCATTCATCCGCACCTTCGCAAGAAGATCGGTCTCCACAAACCTGAGAGACCTGTAATTAACAGGGGGATTATCTGCAATATCGGCCTTGAAGGTCCTTATCCTTCCGTCCTGCTGCCCGACAATGAGGTATACCGCCTTGTCGTCCCTGACAATGGAGGGAACAGAAAAGCCGGCCACCCTCGTACCATCAAAGGCCCCATCGATCTGCTCCCAGACAGGAAGCCCCTTTTTCATCCCTTTTATCCTATATGCGTAGATCCTGCCGTCGGCGGCGCCGGATATCAGCTGCCACTTCCCGTCTCCGTCGAGGTCGAATATCGCCGGGGTGCTGTGTTCCTTAATTGCTATCCCCTGAAAGAAATGAGCCTTCTCTTTCCAGACCGGCTTCTTATTGCCCGTATTGATAAACGCCCGAATGGTCCCATTACCCTGGCCGGTAATGAGCATTTCCTTTCCTTCCCATGCAGTTAGAATCCCCCGAGAGAAACCCTTCACCTTGATGCCGCTCAAATAGCCGCGTTTTTCTACCCAGGGAATACTCTGAGTCGATTTATTGTTTTCAAAGAGCCTGAGAGTCCCATCCATATTACCGATCACCATATATGTCTGGTCGCCGATATAACAAAAAGTAGGTGAACAGACTGGTCCTGCAAGAATCCTGTTATTGAAAAGGACTTCTTTTTGCCTCAGGGAGCTGAAATCACCCTTTAAGTTCTCATAATAGGAGAGCACTCCATCACCGTCAGCCACGACGAGGTCGGTCCTGCTCTTGTCCAGCAGACTTGCAAACGCGGGAGAGGCGAAGGCCTTTGCCGATATGCCGACCTTGAACTGCCTTGCAGAAAGTCCGGAACCGTTCTTTCTGATCTCGAACATAAAAAGCTTGCCCATGCTGTTACCTATAACAAGCATTACCCTGTCTCCGATTTTCTTTGCAGACGGGACCGCGTACATCCCGAAGTTTGCCTTGACCGGAGGTGACGCATCTTTCACAAATTTCAAATCGTTCCCCGGCGAGACATTCCTGAAAAAGAATATCTTTCCCTCCGAGTTGCAGGCTATGATGTCCGGCTTGCCGTCGAAATCGTAATCGACAATAGTTACTGCCGCATCATTTCCGATAGACAGCACCCTATCGCTCATCCTCTTCCACACCGGCATTTGTACACTGCCTTCGTTCCTATAAAAAAATATCTTCCCCGAGTCCGATGAAAACCCTCCGGTGCCGACAATGAGTTCTGCCCGTCCGTCTCCATCAAGATCGCCCAGGGCAGGCGAGGAAAAGGCGCCTGCCTTTACCCCGTCAAAATACGCTATGCTCTGCTGCCAGGGATGCCCGACCGGATCGCCCGGGTTCTTGTATAGATAGACATAGCCGTTCTTGTTGCCGACGATCATGTCCTGCAGTCCATTCCCTTCGGTATCTGAGAAATTGATCCTCATGAAAGGCATCGTCTCTATGCCGCTCCGGTTGATGCTCCTCGACGTAGCTTCCTCACAAGGCTCTACCTTCGGGGCAATCGGTTCAATAACTTCCGGGCGACGGACAATTTCGGCAGGCTTTCTTTCAGGAGGCTCCACCTTTTCAATCGGAGCATAAACAGTCTCTTTCTGAGTGGCGCAGGACGAAAGAATGGCAACAGATAATAAGGCTATTAATGGAAGGGATCTGAAAAAAGCTCTATTCACAACCGGCTACCTGCCTATGAAAAAAATAAAGGGGCGGGAGGACATCCCGCCCCTTCCTTACCTAATTATACCTTATTTTACGACGACATCGAAATGGGCCCTTCTGTTGGACTTCATGCACTCTGAGTTCTTATTCTTGGGAGTCGGATTCTCCTCGCAGAGCGGTCTTGTCTCGCCGTATGAGATAGTAGTCATACTGGACTCGGCAATTCCTCCCTCTTTCGCGAGATATTCCTTGACTGCATTGGCCCTTCTCTCGCTTAATCTCATGTTGTAATCATCGGCGCCGTGCTGACAGGCGTGGCCCTCTATCCTGATCGCAATGCCGGGATTTGACATGATGACCGAGATGTTCTTCTTAAGGATCGCCTTAGCAGCGTCGGTCAACGTCGCCTTATCGAAATCGAAATGCACATCTTCCAGAACGATCGGCGCGGGCTCAGCCTTTGCTGCGGCCGGCGCGACCTCTTTCTTGGGCTCCGGCTTTGCTGCAGGTTTCGGAGCCGGCGCAGGGGCAGGAGCAGCAACAGGAGCAGGGGCTGGCGCAGGCTCCGGTTTTCCTTTACCGCCGAGAGCTATTACCAGGCCGATTGTGGCTTCCAGGTTTTGTTTGAAACTGCCGATGTATGCCACGTCCCGTACATCCATTCTAAGGGCAGTCATATCGGTAAACCAATATTTGGCACCCACGCCCAGATCTGCCACGACCCTATTCCTGTTCTTTGCCGCGTTCGGATTGAAATGGGCGCCGCCCACACCGGCGACAACAAATGGGACAAATTTCTGATCGGGCATGAAATGATAAATGGCATCGACATGATAAAGCAGAGTTCTGACCGTATTGTTGGGTTTTCCGAAACGCAGGTCCCCATCACCGAAGCGGCTCTCGTTATGTATGCGGCTGCGGTAATAGTCAATCGTACCTTCAATCCCGATATGAGGCGTAAAGTTATAACCCGCCCTGAAGCCGAGAACTGGTGCCGCATCGAGATTCATTCCACCGTCATGAATGATTCCGCCAATAAATGGATTCAGTTCAATACTCCCTTCCTTGATTTCCGCGGATGCGGAAAGAGGAATAAGTACCACCGCCAATAAAGCAAAAAATACCACGCATCTCCTTAACATCTTCTACCTCCTTAATATTCAAAATAGCTGCATTATGTCCTTACAAGAGCTTGTTAAATTCTATCCTCATATACCCAATATGTCAAGGGTCTGATACGATCTTCAATTCAACCGATTATGATCCGCGTGTTGCGGTCGCCGTCCTTTGTCTGACCGCCTCATAAAGGCAGACAGCAGCGGCAACAGCCACGTTCAGACTCTCCGCCTTTCCGGGAATAGGGATTTTGACGGAATCAGCAGCTCTCGACGCCAGTTCTTCGCTCACTCCTCTTGCTTCATTACCGAAAGCAAGGGCAGCAGGCCTTTTCAAATCACACCTGTAAAGAGACCCACTCGCATTGACATCGGCCACGATAAGATCTATGTTCATATCAGCCAGGTAATCGAATAAGCCTGAATAACCGATGTCGATTACGGGCACATTGAATATGCTGCCGGCAGTCGCCCTCACGGCTTTGGGCAAAAAAGGATCGCATGAACCAGGCAGAACAATAACCGCATCAGCCCCTGCAGCGTCCGAAACCCTGATG
>JBGOVD010000272.1:0-3949 GCA_041477935.1 Dissulfurispiraceae bacterium
CGATATTTAAAATTAATCAAACATAAGATCATATGATGAATTTCAGGCATGATTAAAAAACAGCAGCTCGTCGACCAGGTGATCGAGCACCTTAGTAATATGATCACTTCCGGAACGTATAAGATCGGCGATAAATTGCCTGCCGAGCCGAAGCTTATGGAAGAGCTGGGAGTCGGTCGTTCCACTCTTCGGGAGGCGATTCGCGCGCTGGCGCATAATGAGATACTCGAAGTGAAGCAGGGCGATGGCACATACATCCGCTCCTTCCCATCGAGCGGCGAGCCGCTTAAACAGCGCCTGCGTCGGGCCAAGGTCGATGAAGTCCAGGCTGTGCGACGCACTCTTGAGCTCGAAATTGCCCGGCTCGCGGCAAAGCAGCACAAGAAGTCCGATCTGAAGCTCATCCTTGGTCATCTTAAGTCGCGCCGGGCAGCGCTGGCGCGCAATGACATACCCGCCCTGCTCGACGCGGATGTTGCATTCCACTGCGCGCTGGCCGAGGCCACCGGTAATGAAGTCCTCGCCGACTTATATCGTACGTTTGCGCTCTCTCTGCGCGAGGCGCTCGCGACTCTATGGGATGCGTTGGACCACGATCAATCCAAAATAGCGGCGTTGCATGACGACCTTTTTGAAGCTGTCAAGGCCGGGGATGCGGCAGGGGCGGTAAGCATAACATTGGCGTTGCTTGACCGGCACAGAGCGTCGCTGATTGAGGCAGATAAGAAAAAAAACTGGTTAGCAAATACTGAGGTGATAAAATGATTAATCTTCTGATCGGCCTTGTGGCAGGCATGTTCGGCGGTCTCGTCGGCCTTGGGGGCGGGGTGATTATGATCCCGCTGATGGTTGGGGTGCTTAAGCTCACCCAGCATCAGGCACACGGGACAAGCCTGGTTGCCCTTGTGTTTACGGGCATTGCGGGTGCGATAACTTATGCAATGAAGGGCTCGGTGGACTTCGTTGCCTCGGGGCTCCTTGCGGTGACTGCGATATTTACGGCACGCTTTGGCGCCCATTTCGCGCATGCCCTTCCGGAGTGGAAACTCAAAAGATCATTCGGCGGTTTTCTAATCTTTGTCTCCATCCTGCTTTTACTCAAACCATACCTCGCCCAGATAGTACATCCTGTTACAGTCGGATGGGCGCAGAAAGTAGTTCTTTTGCTGGCAGGTGTCTTTACGGGCTTCCTGTCAGGGATGATGGGAGTAGGGGGCGGAACGATCATGGTACCCGCGATGGTATTACTGGCCGGGATGGGTCAGCACGTGGCCCAGGGAAGTTCACTGCTGGCGATGGTACCGGCCGGTGCGGTCGGCGCCCAAGCCCACTGGAAGCTGGGCAACGTTGTGACGAAAATCCTTGCGGGGCTGATTCCCGGTATTTTTATCGGAACCTATTTCGGCAGCAGCCTGGCGTTGGTGCTTCCCGAGGCAGTCCTTAGGGTCATCTTTGCAGCTGTCCTGATCTGGACGGGTGTTCGTTACCTGAGAACAAAGGCACCCAAGATCGTCTGCAGTTAAAAGGGGAACGGGGGAGTTACTGAGAAATTTTAATGTAGTTTTCCCAGACTGAAAGGACTTCCTTTGTGGCAGTCAGGTCTCCGGCGCAATATCTCGCGATATCGACGTACCTTCCAGCTTTAAAGAGATTCTTTACGTCGTATCCGGTTATTCCCTCTGCCTTGGGACTCTTGATGCCGAAGGTCCGGCACCACATATCGAGTGGAAATTTACGTTTCGCAGCGCCGTAAAAGGAGAGCTGATCGAAGAGATCGATGTGGCTGCTGTTATTGCTGTATCGGTACGGCATCAAATCCCGTGTCGGCTTGATCTTATGAACTGCCGAGCGAATCATGATGAACGGACAATCGAAGGACCTGCCGTTGAAGGTAACAATCTGGTCGTAGGACTTGACGGTGTACCAGAATTTTTCAAGGACTTCTTTTTCTGTCCCGCATTCATAGCGGATGCCGTTTTCCTCAAAGGGCAGGAGCATATCGCCCGGAGTCTGGAAATAGACCGCTCCTTTGTCGGTATCGGGATTGAGCATGCCAATGGCGACGATCTCGCCGGTGAGCGGGTAAAAGGAGAGGCTCTCTTTGATCCTCTCCTCTTCTTCTTCGTTTTCAGCCCATTTCAGAAGGTAGTCCCGGACTGCGGGATCCAGCGAATCGAAGTCAGCTCCGACGGTTTCGATGTCGAAGACGACCCGGCCCATTAAGCGGCCTTTTTCTTCAGCTTTTCGATTACTTCCCAGGTTTTGAGTGCGTCAATGGCCCGCTGCAACTGCAGGTCGTCCTTTTCAGAGACCTCAAGCGGCACCTTATCCTCATCGACCGGGGCCTGGATATTCTTCTCGTTTTGGAGGTGGCCCTCAAGGTCTTTCTCCCTGATCACAGATATCCCCTTCCCGTCCTTCGCTTCAAGCTTGACGACGATGTCGGGGGTAATTCCGACGTTCTGGATGCTGACACCGCTCGGCGTATAATACTTTGCAGTAGTTAGGCGAAGCCCGGCACCGTCGCTCAGCGGGATAAGAGTCTGAACAGAACCCTTTCCGAAAGTCTGTACGCCCACTATGACGGCCCTGTTCCAATCTTTAAGTGCGCCGGCAACAATTTCCGATGCGCTGGCACTGCCCTGGTTTACCAGGACCACCATCGGAAGGTCTGTATAAGAAGGATCGTCTCCCTCGGTCAAATATTCTATCTTGTCGCCGGTCCTGCCTTTGATGTACACAACAAGTCTTTTGGGCGGCAGGAACTGTCCGGCCACATCCACCGCACTATTGAGCAATCCTCCCGGATCGTTTCTAAGGTCGAGGATGATGGACTTCATACCCTTCTCTTTCAAGTCCTTGAGCGCCTTGGCAAGGTCCTCGGAAGTCATTTCCTGGAACTGCGTGAGCTTGACGTATCCTATATCGTCCTTGAGCATTTTAGACTTTACGCTCTTTATTTTGATAATATCCCTGACAATGGGGAAATCCTTCGGTTCGGTCCAACCCTCCCTGAAGACGTTCAGCGTAACAGGTTTGCCCTTGGGACCACGCATCTTCGAAACCGCATCCTGGATGCTCATGCTCTTCGTCGACTCGCCATCGATCTTCAGGATTTTGTCGCCGGCCTTGATGCCTGCCTTGTATGCGGGCGTATCATCGATAGGGGCGATGACTGTAAGGATTCCGTCCTTCATCGATATCTGGATACCCAATCCGCCGAACTCGCCCTTTGTCTCGACCTGGAACTCCTTGAAAGCCTCAGGACTCATATAACCCGAATGAGGATCAAGGGAGGATAACATACCCTTTATAGCGCCGCTGACGAGGTCTTTTGTCTTCACCTCGTCCACATAATTCTTCTTGATGACATTCAGGACATCCACAAAGGACCGTAAATCTTCATACGTGCCCTGCGCATTTACGATCTGGGAACTCACAACTCCCACAGCAAGCGCCGCAACGAGAACGCCGATAACGGCGGCGGTAATTATCAGCAGCTTTTTCTTGGAATACATTATTATCCTCCGGATTTACTGAGCCATTGCTGTGGGTCAAGCGGTTTGCCTTTATACCTTATTTCGAAATATAGTCCGCTCGTCCCGAGTGCGGTCGATTCACCTACATCTCCTATCGCCTCACCCTCTTTTATTATAGCGCCATTCTCTAAAAAAATCTTTGAGAGGTTCCCATAGAGCGTGTGATAGTTGCCGCCGTGGCTTACGACCACGAGCTTGCCATATCCTTTCAGGTCGGCTGCATAGACAATCTTTCCTTCAAAGACCGCAGACACGGGCGTACCGGCAGCTGTTTTGATATGTATTCCGCTCCTGAAAACGGGCAGATTAAAGAGAGGGTCGACCTGTGATCCATATCTTATAGCTATCTTTCCGCGGACAGGCCAGGGAAGGTGTCCCTTCAGCCGGGTGAAGGGGCTATCGGCCGGCAG
>JBGOVD010000224.1:0-4514 GCA_041477935.1 Dissulfurispiraceae bacterium
AAGCTGGCATTACGGTTTTATGACTATTCATTACCTGCAGAGGTCGCTTTCAAACCGGCTGAACCCACGTTATACATTGAGGCCCTGCGAGGGGAGGTCCTTGAGCATGAAAGTGTTTGCAATACAAGAACGAAAGGATGATAAGCGCTGGTATTTTTTTCTATACACAAGCAGATGGCTACGGCGCTCGTCACGCTGTGCGCAAAAAACAATGTTACTTGTTACATGCCAATCTTGAAAGGCGGAATGTTGATATCGGTATCGCGCTCGTCTTTCACCTCGGAGATCCACGAGTCCAGTCTCTCCTTGATTGCATCGCGAATCTTTCTCACTTCCTTCATCTTCTCTTCATGAGTACCCGGCAATTGGGCAGGGTCGGGGAAGCTCCAGTTAAGGTACTGCAGGGCACCTGGGAATACAGGGCACTTTTGAGCATTACCGGCATCACAAACTGTAATCACATAGTGGAACCGCTTGCCGCTTTTCAGAACATCAAATACGCGCCGGGTGGCGTTCCCTGAGATGTCGATACCGACCTCTGCCATCGCCTCGACTGCCAGAGGATTCAATGTGCCAGCCTCAAGGCCCGCGCTCTCGGCCGCAAAACGATCCCCCGCGATAGTGTTTAAATATGCCTGCGCCATCTGACTGCGGGCGCTGTTATGTATGCAGACGAACAAGACAAGTTTCTTTTCCATGCGATTGCCGCTCCTTTGATTGTTAACTGGTCATTCTTTTTAGCATAGTAATCATCATTGATCTTTGCATTCTTGCTGAAACCCTGAATTGCCTCGCCCGGCCGGCGTTTTACCAACTCTTCAAATTGTCGTCTCTGTCGGCATTGATCCTCCTTCTTTATAGGTTCTTCGTTCTTTAACTATAAAGAGAGTTTATTAAAACCGCTTGACAGCGAGATTAAGATACGGTTACAGTTTTGACCGCTTTTCATCTATCCTCATTTTAACCCGAACGTAACCTTCCCTTAATAATCATGTAACAGAAAAAGTTTTAGTATTAAGCACTAATGTTGCTCTGCGACTTTCACATTCACACGAAATACTCTGACGGCTCCATCGAGCTGAAAAAAGTCATTGATATTTACGGTCAGGCCGGATTCGACGCCATCGCGATCACCGACCATGTGGTCAACGGTGACAGCTCTATCGGAAAACTCGCACACCGATTCAAATACACCGTCAAGGAAGAGAACTTCCGGGAATATATGGATGCGATAGAGTTCGAATCAGCGAGGGCCTGGTCAAAATATGGAATGCTCGTTATCTCCGGGATAGAGATAAGCAAGAACTACATTTCGTCCGACCGCTCGGCACACATTCTTCTCCTCGATCTCAAAGAGTTCGTTTCTGCCAGCTGGGATTATGAAAGAATATTCCTGGAAGCCAGGAAACAGGACGCCCTCGTAGTAGCCTGCCACCCGCACACCATGTCGGACATGAGCAAGGACACCTACCATCTCTGGAACAACCGGGAGAAGTATGCCAAATACATCGACGCATGGGAGATCGCCAACCGGGATGACGTCTTCAACGTGGTAAGCCTGAAAAAATACCCTTATATCGCAAACAGCGATTTTCACAAGGCCCGGCACCTCTACTCATGGAAGACACTCCTCAACTGCAAGAAGGAAGTAGGTGCGATAAAGCAGTGCATACGCCACAACAAAGGCGTTGCCATAACATTATTCAGAAACTGATTTAAAAGGAGAATGCAATGGAACCATTATTCCTTATCTTCGCTGCATTAAGCATCATAGGCCTTTTCGCTTATTCCCTTCAGATATGGTCGGTCCGCTCATGCCGTACCATCTCTGCCCCATCATGCTCGGGGGAAGCAATTCCCCCCACCGCATTTTTTCCTCCGATCTCTATTCTGAAGCCGCTGAAGGGACTGGACGACAACCTGTTCGATAATCTCGAAAGCTTCTGTCATCAGGATTATCCCGAATATGAAGTTATCTTTTCACTTCAACATGAAAACGACCCGGCCTGCAAAGTTGCACGAATGGTAAAGAAGAAATATCCGGACAAGGACATCATTATTCATATCGAAAGGTGCTGCGCAGGTCTCAACCCTAAGGTGAACAACCTGATACCGGCATACCGGATAGCCCAGCACCCGTTTATCCTTATTAGCGACAGCAATGTCATGGCCGGCAGGAATTATCTGACGGAGATCATCCGGGAGATGAGAGATCCCGGCGTAGGATTGGTGAGCAATCTCATACGAGGCATGGGCGGGCAGTCTGTCGGCGCAGTTTTCGAGAATCTGCACCTCAACTCTTTCGTACTTGGAAGCGTAAGCTTCCTCGACAGGTTCCTGAAGATGCCATGCGTTGTCGGCAAATCGATGCTCATGAGAAAGACCGACCTTGATGCCATCGGCGGTTTTGCAGCAGTCAAGGACGTGCTCGCTGAAGATTACCTGATTGGGAAGCGCATGCATGATAGCGGCAAACGGGTCATCCTTTCCAGGCATATGATCGACAACATCAACGAATACTGGGGATTCAGGAAATTCCTGAACAGACACACGCGCTGGGGAAAACTGAGATGGCATATAGGCGGCATCAAATACCTCTCCGAGTTGATCGGCAATCCCGTGTTCATGTCGTTCCTGCCCCTGGCATTCCTGGGACCTTCCTTGCGAACAGTTTTCTTTGCGGTCGGTGTAAGTGTTTGCAAATCTGCAGGTGACTTTTTAATAGGGCGGAAGATAGGGACAGACATGACGGTATCATCGTATGTACTCAGTCCCCTGAAGGACATCCTGATCGGGATCATCTGGTTCGTTCCCATTTTCAGCAATACAGTTGTCTGGAGAGGGAACAGGTACATTATCGGCAAGGATTCGATGCTGGCTCCCTGCCCTGAAACCGGTATATGGTCCTTCAGATATCGTATATTCGATACCATAAAGGCACGTTTTGCATGATCACCTGCATGTAACCGAACCTTAACATCCCGTTCATGATCACGTAATACCACCGGGCTACAATATTACGTGGACGATAATCTTAAGAAAGAGAGGTCAATGATGGAAACTATCGTGATGGATACATGCAGCATATTTAATATCCTGAATTCGCGGCAGCCCGAACTCTGCCCTTATCACGATGTCGCTACGAATATCTGTGCTGCTTCGATTTCGTCGATCAAGGTGGACAGGGATAGAAACAGCGGCTATTGCTCTTGCGATAACTATGATAATTGCGCCCTGTATCTGTCTAAAACCTTGAGAAGGAAATAAGTTGTTTATTCACAATGCATCTCATCCCGACGCCGCTGCGATGTAATCAAATTGTCACCGGGCCTTCATCCTGCGGTAATGAATAACTGGTTTAATAGTTCAATGAATAATGCGACGGCGACAAATGCTCCAGCGGAATTGCACTGCCCAGACTGCAATTCACAAGCTCACTACAAGTACGGGAAGACAAAAAGCCGGAAACAACGTTTCATTTGCCTCATCTGCGGCAGACAGTTCACACCTGACGCCAGCAGGAGAGAGGTCAAGAACAAGCCTTTCTGCACCAAATGCGGCGGTCTGATGCATCTATATAAAAGAAAAGGTGATCTGCTGAGATTCAGGTGCTCACATTATCCACAATGCAGGACCTATGCGAAGAAAACGGACGAACATGAAATGCCCTCACCTCATTAATTGGCTTTGCGCCGTCTGCAAGGCAAGCGACAAGCCATACACTCCGACCTCGTTTCAAATAAACGAGTATTGCAAAAGTGTGTTGCATCCCAGGTGTCCTTTCTACCTGACAAGAAAGGAGATCGAAGAAACATATATATTGCGCAAGAGCGAGACAATTGCCATTTGAACAACCTCTCTGCCAAGTAACATTTTTTTAATATTCTCTTAATATTGGCGTAACATTACTTCCCTATAATTAATTACCTACCCCGGGTTATGAGCAGCCCGGTAAAAAGAGAGCATAGGAGGTGGTGATTGCTGTAACAAGAATGTAATCAGTTTGTAACATTGCTGTAACATTTTGTGTATATTCTATAAATAGACACCAGGAGGTAAGTCATGAAAACAATTTTCAGAATAGTATTGATGCTTGCATTGGTTTTGGGCGCAGTTTCGGTCCATGCTGCAGACACGCTCAACGGCGCCGGGGCATCTTTCCCTTATCCAGTTTACTCGGCCTGGGCATTCGATTACCACAAGGCCACCGGAGTTCAGCTCAATTACCAATCAATCGGTTCCGGCGGAGGAATCAGGCAGATCACTGAGAGGACTGTAGAATTTGGCGCATCTGATGCACCACAGACCCCTGAATTTCTCAAGAAGAACAATTTGCTGCAGTTTCCTGCTGTAATGGGCGGAGTTGTTCCTGTCGTCAACATCCCGGGCGTCAAAGCCGGCCAGATGAATCTCGATTCGGACGCAGTCTGCAAAATTTATCTCGGTGAAATCAAATTCTGGGACGATGCGAAAATTAAGTCGATGAATTCCAAGATCAACTTGCCGCACAAAGA
>JBGOVD010000251.1:0-4195 GCA_041477935.1 Dissulfurispiraceae bacterium
CATCAGAGCGGTTTCGTATACTGGACCTCGATCCAGAACGAACTCACCTTTCAGAATGTTTTCTCCGGGGCACTCAAGCCATTGGTTTTCGGATTTATCATATCGTCCATTAGCTGCTACATGGGGCTCTCGACGCGCGGCGGTGCCGTCGGGTTAAGGCGTTCGACGACGACGGCTGTTGTCCTTTCGATCGTGACGATCATCATCGCGGATTTCGTTCTCACGAGAATATTGTTATATGTACTCGGGTTTTCGGTATGATCCGGCTGGATGACGTCACTTTCGGCTACGGTACAAGGCCTGTATTGAAAAATGCCTCCTTGTCCATTGGCGCGGCTGAACGAGTTGCGATCCTCGGGGGCAGCGGGGAAGGCAAGACGACCATCCTCAAGCTGATGCTCGGGCTTATCAGGCCCGATTCGGGCCGCATCGTGATAGACGGAACCGATATCACAGACAAGACGGAGGACGAACTCAGGGACATAAGAAGGAAGTTCAGCATCGTCTTCCAGGAGGGTGCCCTCTTCGATTCGCTTAATGTTAAGGAAAATGTGGCTTTTTGCATCAGGGAGTTTACTGACGCGTCCGAGGAGGAGATAGACTCGAAGGTAATGGAACTTCTCAAGGTTGTCGGCGTCAGTCATGCCATCGACCTGATGCCGGATGAGCTGAGCGGAGGAATGCATAGGAGGGTGGCGATAGCGAGATCTCTGGCCGCATTCGAGCCGAAGATGTTTTTGTATGACGAGGCCACAACCGGTCTTGATCCCGTCAATGCCGGCCGGATCTGCCTGCTGATCAATGAACTGTGCAAGGACGGTACAGGGATGATCATAGTGACGCACAAGGTAGTGGATGCCTTCAAGGTTGCGAAGAGATTTCTTTTCCTGCAGAACGGTAGAATTATCTTTGATGGAGACCGGTCCGGTCTGTTACAATCAGAGAATCCGGACATACAGGAATTCCTGAATGAGTTCAGGTACGAGTTCGATTAAAGGGCGATGTGAGGCAATGCGATGTTTGATTTGAAAAAGCAGCTTATGTGGTCGAAGCTTAGAGTGGGTGCAGTAGTCACAGCTGCCCTGATGGTGATTCTTCTGACCGTGTTCTTTGCCGGGAGCATCGAGACTCTTTTTTCACCCAAGATCCATATATTCGCCCAGATCAAAGATGTCCGCGGCCTGCGCAACGGATCTCCAGTATGGTTGTCCGGTGTCGAAGTCGGATCAGTGACGGACATACGTCTCAATCCCGACTATGGGACACTCGTGACACTTTCGATCGAAAAGAAGGATACCGAATATGTAAAGAAGGATTCCATCGCGACGGTAATGACAATGGGACTTCTCGGCGATAAGTATGTGGAGATCAGCAACGGTTCGAATGACAGCCAAGTCATCAAGCCGGGGGATATAATCAAGGGCAAGGTCCAGCTCGAGATCAAGGACATAGTCGACGCGACGGCAGAGTCGCTTTCGAAGGTTACAGATATCGTTCAGAAACTGAGCACGTTTATTGAGAAGATCGACAAGAGCGAGGGTTCCATCGGCAAGTTCCTTAATGATCCTGCACTGTACAATAATCTGAAAGAGTCGACAAGGTCTCTTTCCGCGAGCCTGAAGGAATACGAAACCTCCAAGGGATCTCTCAAGCGGTTCATCAAAGACCCTACAGTGTATGCAAAGATGGCGGATGCCGCCACCTCCCTGAACGAATTCAGCGCTAAACTGAATACGGGCAACGGTTCGTTGCAGAAACTGCTTTCAGATCCGTCGATGTATGACAACCTCGACAAGGCATCACGCCAGCTTTCAGCGGTCCTCGACGGCATCGAAGCCGGCAAAGGCGTCGCAGGCAAGATGGTCAAGGATGATGAACTGGCGCAACAGGTCAAGGAAACCGTTGCGGGGCTGAATCAGGTTGTGCTCGAACTCAAGGAACTTACAAAGGACATCAAGGACCATCCCAAGAAATATTTCAAATTCAGTATTCTCTAGAATGCAGGGGCGAACGGTCGCTCGCCCCTGCAAAAGCCTTCGAGGCATTCTTTCCATCCTGGATAGAGAATGTTTTATGCACAAAGGCAAATATCCCCCGAAAAAAAATGTTGACAAGATAATTTCCGATCGGGTACTATTGAAAATAATTATCAATAGCAATAACAAATTTATGATCGCCGATAAAGCCAAAGAGATGCTCAGGAACTATGTTCAATCCAAGGGGCTTCGCAATACAAGCCAGAGGGAAGCCATCCTGGACACTTTCCTGTCTGCGGAAAAGCATATAACTGTCGACGAATTGCTGGTTAAGGTCAGGGAGACGAATCCGGACATCGGGTTTGCGACGGTGCACAGGAACCTGAGATTGATGTGCGAATGCGGATTGGCTGACGAAATAAAGATCGGCAAGCAGAAGACGAGATATGAACTGAAATTGGGACACGAGCATCATGACCATCTCATCTGTGTTAAATGCGGGCGGTTCATCGAGGTGCACGACGACAAGATCGAGAAGCTGCAGGACAAGCTGGCAGCTGCCAACGGCTTTCTCCCCCTGAGGCATAAGCTGGAGATTTACGGCCTTTGCGGAAAATGTAGATAATTTTTTTTGAGTATTTAATGATAATGATTATCATTACGCTATTAGTAGAAATAATTTCAATAAGCAAAAAAAGGAGGACAATGTGTTCAGGAAGTTGCTTCTATCAGTCTTAACGGTGTTGCTTAGTGCGGGTGCTGCTGTTGCCGCCCATCCCCTGATTACCGATGATGCAGGAACTCAGGGCAAGGGTAAGGGACAGCTAGAGCTAAACGGCCAATACGGGCGAGACAACAACGATGGGTCAATCCAGCATACCACTCCGGCAGCGTCAACTATCACATATGGAGTGATCGATACGGTGGATGTCATTATCGGAGTTCCCTACCAAAGGATCAAGACGGATGATTCGGGGGAGGCTACCCGTCACGATGGGTTAGGTGATCTCGCGATAGCTGCGAAGTGGAGAATCTATGAAACAGACGGCTGGAGCTTTGCAATAAAGCCGGGTATTACTTTCCCGACTGGAGACAAGGACAAAGAGCTCGGCACGGGCAGGACGACATACAGCGTGTTCTTTATTACCACAAAGGAGTTGAAGCCGTGGGCCTTTCATCTGAACCTCGGATATATCGGCAACGAAAACAAGCTCGAACAGAGGGTGTCTCTGTGGCACGCCTCTATGGCCGCCGAAGTAGAGGTCACAAAAGGCCTCAGGCTGGTTGCGAATGCCGGGATACAGAAAAACGCAGACAAAAGCTCAAACACCGATCCGGCCTTTCTGCTGGGCGGCATTATCTATTCGATATCTGAAAATATCGATATCGATGCAGGCTACAAATATGGTTTGACTAAACCGGAAGCGGACCATGCCGTCCTGGCAGGTCTCACATTCAAGTTCTAGATGGGGGGGAATATGATGCCTCTTGGATTAGTGAATACGGGTGACACGGCTGAGGTCGTTGAGGTTACTCCGGGCGGACGGAAATGCCTCTCCGATCACAAGAGAATTGAACAGGCGGATGTCCGTATAGAGGACATAGGTATCCGTGCGGGAAAGGTAATAGAAATGTTGAACAACGAGGGGCGTGGACCCCTTCTTCTGAAGGTCGACGAATCGAGGATCGCCATCGCCAGGGGAATGGCGATGAAGATAATGGTAAGGAGAATAAATTGATGAATCTGGCAATGCTGAAACCAGGAGAGCATGGGACGATAACGCAAATTGGAGCGACAGGCCCGTTGAAAAGGAGGCTGATGGATATGGGGGTCCTTGTGGGAGAGAATGTGAAGGTCGAAAAAGTTGCGCCGCTAGGCGACCCGATCGAAGTGACGATAAAAAGTTACAAGCTTTCACTCAGGAAAAGAGAAGCCGAAGGAATAGCGGTCGAGGTGCTGAAATGAGCACAGTCGCGGAACAGAGAGCACAGAGCACGAAGCACGGAACACATACAGCGAAAAGGTCGATTACCATAGCGGTGGCGGGTAATCCGAACTCCGGCAAATCGACCCTTATCAATGCTATTTCGGGCGCAAGGCTGCATGTCGGCAACTGGCCGGGTGTTACGGTGGAAAAGAAGACAGCAGTTTTCGAGCATGAAGGCAGGAAGATAAAGCTGGTTGATCTTCCCGGCACATACAGCCTGAGCCCCTATAC
>JBGOVD010000138.1:0-5963 GCA_041477935.1 Dissulfurispiraceae bacterium
ATTTCCTCCTTGGTTTATGTCCTCTATATTAGAAGTTCAGTGTCGCGCCGACGCCAAAGACAAAGGTGTTGTCTATGTGGGCTGCCGGATTGTTGTCCGCATTGGGATCGCTGCGATGTGCCTTGCTCGAAAGCGGGTACCAGTACTGGGTCATTGGCTGTATCACTATGTTCTTAGCCACAGGTATCGTCAGTCCTACCTTGAGCATGCCGTCGTGCAGGGCGCTGTATGTCGACACTCCGTTTCCGCCGATGTTGTAATAGCCGAAGCTTGCGCCGAGGTCTACGGTCATATCGCCGCTCGGCATCTTGACGACAGGCAGTGACTGCGAAAACGAAAGGTTCACATACCAGCCGGGGAATGCATCGATGTCCCGGTATACAGAGATCGTCGGGTGCGAGATCACGTCATACGTCGCGCTCGCATAAAGCTCCTGGGTCTGCTGTGCGTATTCTGTGCCGTAATAGATATACCCGCCGGTCAGGGCCAGTTTATTGATTGCGTAGGTATAGCTCAGTGTAAGATCGGTCTCATTGAAGCTCTTCTGTCCTTCTCCCACCGGAACGCCGTTGCTGTCAAAAGTCTTGCCGGGTATAAATACCTGGGTCTGATGCTGGTCGGTGTCGATGTTGCCCCATACGTTAAGTGAAACTCCCTTGTAGCCGACCGTTACGGAAGGCTGCAATATCAAACTCCTGGCGCTTACTTCAGCACCCCTGAAGACGTACTTGTTCATTGCGCTTACTGTTACACTGCCCGTTACTGCATCTGCTGCCTGTGCTGCTGCCGCCGCCGGTGCGGGCTCTTCCGCGCTTGCGCCGGCTACAAAAATGCATAAGCTGAATATGACTGCCAATACTGCTTTGGAATATTTCATCTGATTTCCTCCCTCATAATATTGCCGGGCTGAAAGCCCGATTCTTTATTGCACTGCGCCACTGCTCATTTCCCTGGATGGCCTTCCCCCCTCCTTTCGAATGCCGTATTTTTTGATCTTGTAACCTATCATTCTTTCAGTTATACCGAGCAGCCGGGCGGCCCGGGCCATGATCCAGTTACTTTCCGTAAGCGCCCTTGTAATTTCCTCTCTCTCTATCTCGGTTACCTTTGCCCTGAGTGAACCCATATGATTCCTCCTCGTTCAATACTGCTATTATTGATTAGCCAAAAACGTGCCAACATGCAAGTCATTGTTATTTTAGGATTATGCTTCTTTCGCAATACCACATAAATGTAATAACTCACAATTTTGTTCATCTTCCAAATTGTAGGACGGCCTTCGGAATCTCAGTTCGACAGGTCATTATTGAAGTCTCGCCGCCCTGCCCGTTATAATATTTGCATGGCTGAAGAAAAAAAAGAGACATGGATAACCTGGCTGGCCCTGACAACGGCATTTCTGGCGGTATTTGCTGCAGTTACGACTATGTTCATGGGCAAATATTCCAACCGCGCGATCCTTATACAAGGCCAGGAATCGGACCAGTGGGCTTATTACCAGGCAAAGAGCATCAAAGGTCATACTTACGAGATCCAAAAGCAGAAGCTGGAACTGGAACTCGCTGCTCAACAGTTGCGGATGCCTGCCTCTGCGGTAGATAAATTCAAGAATGTTATAACGAATTTTGACGCTAACATTAAGCGCTATGAGAAGGAAAAGGCTGAGATCAAGGCGGGCGCCGAAAAACTTTCAGGACAGAAAGTCGGCGTGCAAAACATGTCGGCCAATCTCAGCTATAGCCTGATATTCCTGCAGATCGCAATAGTGCTGTCGTCGGTTGCCGCCATCACTAAAAAGAAGCCCCTTTGGTATTTCGGCCTTGGCACCGTGCTGGGCTGGGTCGTTTATTTTGCAAATGCATTCTTTCCTTTTTTTTAAACCGCATCCCCCGTTGCACAGGATGCTCCCCGGCAGGACTTTGAAAACGGCCCTCTTTTCGCTAAACTTGTTTTATGGAAAAAGAGCCTATTACTGAAGATATCAAGAAGATGCTCCACGACACTTTCAAGGGATTGAAGGAAGATGTAGTCATTGAGGTATTCACAAGGAAAGATGAAAACGAGGCCTTCAACGAAGCCACAATCAGTCTTATAAAGGCGCTCGCCGAGATAACGCCGAAGATCAAGCCCACCTTCCATGCAATAGGGGATGAGCATTCGCGAAAGCGCATGATATCCAGAGCTCCGACGATACTACTCGCACCCGACAAATACGCCATACGCTATAGCGGCTCGCCGCTCGGAGAGGAAGGCCGTTCTTTCATCGTAGCAATAATCATGGCTTCAACAGCCAGCGTGGTCCTGAGCGAAGAATCACTGCGCCGCCTCTCCGAACTCAAGGAACAGCGTGCTGTCCAGGTATTCGTAAGCCCCACTTGTCCATATTGCCCCCAGGAAGTTATTTATGCCATCTCCGCTGCCGTGGCGCGACCCGACCTGGTGACTGCCGAGATCATCGAGATATTTGAAAACCAGGACCTGGCCGAGGAAAAGGGAATAATCTCGGTACCCCAGACATTTATCAATGGGACACTTACATCGCCGGGCGTCGAGCCGGAGGAGTTCTTCATCGAGTCTCTGCTTACCCTTAAGAGACCCGAAATCGTAACTGAAATAATTTCGGATAAACCGGTAGAGAGCGATCTGGTCATTTTAGGGGCCGGACCAGCCGGTCTTACAGCCGCGATCTATGCGGTTCGTGCCGGACTGAAAACAGTGGTAGTCGAAAAATCGAATGTCGGCGGACAGGTAGCGATCACGCCGGTCGTCGAGAATTACCCCGGCTTTACAAAGATCGCGGGAAAATCCCTTGTAGACCTGATAACGCAGCAGGCACTTCAGTACGTAGACATCCATATTTCCGAAGAGATCAAGGAACTGGAAAAAAAAGAAGACAGGTTCCATATAAAGACGAATCGGGCTTATTATATTGCTCGCGGTCTTATTATCGCCACCGGGGTCAGCAGCAGGGAGCTCAATGTCACGGGCGAGAAGAGGTTCTGGGGCCGCGGGGTCAGTTATTGCGCCGAATGCGACGGTTATTTCTTCAAGGATGGTAAAACCGTTCTTATCGTCGGCGGCGGGAATACCGCTGCGACCGACGCCCTTTATCTGCACACCCTGGGCGCAAAAGTGACGCTCGTCCATAGAGGAGATCAACTGCGGGCTGAAAAGCGCCTGCAGAACAGTATTGCCAAGGCAAACATCCCTGTCCTCTGGAACAGCGAAGTTGTCGAAATACTTGGTGACCGTGTAGTCAAATCGGTGAAAATCGCGGACAAGAAAAGCGGCACGACGACCGAGATGCCGGTGGACGGGATATTCGTCGCCATCGGATACAAACCTAACAATGAGATCGCCAAGTCACTGGGACTCGAAGTCGAAGCATACGGCTATGTGAAAGTCGACGAGAACCAGAGGACTTCGATGCCGATGGTTTATGCGGCGGGTGACATAACAGGAGGGGTAAAACAGATAGTCGTGGCCGTGGGACAGGCATCGGTCGCTGCGCTTACCGCTTTTGAGGACCTTTCAAATCCGTACTGGAAAAACTCTCAGCCATAAATCCGGGCCCTGTTATTACCGCTGCTCTCCGACCGGAAATGCGACAATAAAATCGCTTCCCTCCCCGACTCTGCTCTTGACATAAATCTTGCCGTTGTTGGCGTTTATAATCCATTGAGTAATAGACAACCCGAGCCCGGTGCCGACAGTCCTGACATGTTCCTTTTCGCCGCGATAAAACCTGTCGAATATATGCGATACCTCGTCTTCGGGTATGCCGACGCCGGTGTCGCTTATAGTCACCCGGATTAAGGTTTCGTCCGTGGTCGATCCGATTGTCACCATTCCGCCGCGCGGAGTATATTTTATTGCATTATCGATGAGGTTCGAAAAGGCCTGCTCCAGAAGATTCATATCTCCGAACAGCTCTATCGGCCGCTCTCCGTACTGCTCGCTCAGGGTTATAACACTTCGTTCAGCCTTGAACCTGAAGCGGTCCACAATGTTCGTAAGAAAATGATTGAGGTCGAAGCGCTGTTTCCTGAGTTCAAGTATATGATTGTCCACTTTAGTCAGAAACAGGATATTCTCCGTTATGCGCGACAGTCTCACCATATCAGCAAGATTATTCCGCAGTAATTCCTCATATTCTTCCGCCGTTCTCTTTTTCCTGAGAGTCACTTCGGTATTCCCGATAAGTGAAGTAAGGGGGGAGCGTATTTCGTGAGCGACATCGGAGGTAAAGCGTTTATGCGCTTCGAGAGACGACTGGATATCTTCGAGCATATTGTTGAATATCACTACAATTGCATCGATCTCTTTTCCTTTGGGGCCAATATCGATCTTCTCCGCCGTTCTGGATTGAATGATCTCTTCCGCACGCTTCCGCAGTTTTATGGCAGGGGCGACCGCAATGCCTGCAAGCAGCCAGCTTATAATGAACGAGACACCCACCAGGAAAATCGGGAATATCTTGATTAACCGTTTAAAGCCCGCCAGATATCTCTGTATATCCTCAAGAGAGGCCCCGATTCTCAACACCTCATCCTTGCCCGATGGATAATACAGGATCCTGAATATCTCCCCTTTGGCATCGACAGTGTCATACGCCGGTTTGCCGCCAATGGCCACCCGCAGCTTTTCCATATTTACAGGCCATTTTTGCGAAACGCCGCTTATAGATCCGACAACGGTCGTGCCGTCGCGCCGTACTATCTGGTGGTAATCGTCGCCGAACCTTGTAAATATCTCCTGGTCTCTGCCCAATTGATTAGCGTCAATCCTGCTTTCCGTTGCCGACTTGGCCGACCGCATCAGCGACCAGTCGACAGTTTCAAAGAGGCGGTGCTTGAATTCAGGATACGCGGCGAAAGTCGCAAGCAAAAGCAATGATGCAAAGCAAATGGTGAAGATAATGGTGAGCCGCATCCTGAATGTCCTTATCATTATCTCTCCCCGCAGCAATTCTGAGCAATGCCTATGTTCGCAACCACATCAGCAGTCATGTTTAGAATACATTCTCTATTATAACTCCAAGCATGCCGATTTCAATATGTTTATTGAACCGGGACGCCGGCACGGATATAATGTTACTGGGCAATATGAAAAAGCTATCCAGAAGCCAGGTAAAAGAAATAGTAGCCTCTAACGGAGACCTGTCGGACTGCGACCTGTCAGGGACAAACCTGAGCGAAGTGGATCTCAGCGCCATGCGTTTGGTCCGGTCAAATCTCAGCCGGGCGGACATAGGCAAGGCTGTATTGATCAGGACCGATCTCTCCGGCAGCGAACTCGTCGCAGCAAACCTGGGCGTTTCAAACCTCACAGGGGCTGTCCTTAACAAATGCAATCTCACCAGGACCGACCTGAGTTTTTCGATACTCATCGGTGCAGACTTCGAAGAAGCACTACTTACAGGCGCCAATCTCAGCCTTTCCAACCTTTCATGCTCAGTCTTCCGCCATGCCGACCTGACAGACGCCAATCTTCAGCAGGCTGAGGCGAGCGGCGCCGATTTTTCAGGATCTCAAATGATCAAAGTTAACGCTTACGGGGCCAACATGGCAGGTTCGAATCTGTCCGGTACAAATTTGGACGGGTCCATACTGACCAAGGTCGACCTAACCGCAGCCGACCTGTCCGGCGCCAATCTGAAAAACGCTGAATTGATCAACGCGAATTTCACTGCGGCCGATCTCACCGGAGCGGACCTGCGAGGCGCTAAACTGAGCGGTTCAACTTTCACGCGCGCCAAGCTCGCGGGGATAGTGTTGGACGACGGCATAAAACTGAGCATATAGAGATAACTATATCTTTGCAGAAGATTGTCTCGCGGCCCTGCTTTGCCGGGAGGGGCTGAAATACTCCTTTCTGGGCCGTAAATTAGGCGGCCTTCGCAAAGGCGGTTACGACGCTTATGCTAAGACAGATGAGTTCAGGCTTGGTATAGACAAGCTGGA
>JBGOVD010000037.1:0-9778 GCA_041477935.1 Dissulfurispiraceae bacterium
GCGGGCGCTCTTCAAGGATATGCTCCATTTGAGCCTTCGGGAAGGCGGCAGCACGATCACGCAGCAGCTTGCCAAGGTCGTCTTCCTCTCATCCGAAAAGACCCTGACCCGCAAAATAAAAGAGGCCCAGCTTGCACTTCAGATCGAAAGGGAACTATCCAAAAAGGAAATTCTCGAACTTTACATGAACAGGGTCTATTTCGGCCATGGTGCGTACGGGGTTGAGATGGCCTCAAGGACTTACTTCGGGAAATCAGTCCGCGATATCACACTGGCAGAAGCCGCGATGCTCGCCGGCCTTACAAAGGGACCGACTACTTATTCCCCCTTCAACGACCTTGTCAGGGCGAAGGAACGGCAGTCTATCGTGCTCACGAGGATGGTAGAGGAAGGGTATCTGAAACCTTCCGGGGCAGAGGCGGCAAAGAGACAGCCAATCGTGCTTTCGCATACGCGGGCAGCTGCCGAGACATACAGCTATTTCATCGATTACGTAAGGCAATACCTGATAACCAAGTACGGAGAGGACAAGGTTTATAAGGGCAACCTCAAGGTCCATACGACCCTGGACAAAAACGCCCAGGTGCAAGCCCAAAGGGCACTCCAGGATGGATTGAGGGATGTCGACAAGAGAAGAGGATGGCGCGGTCCGGTAAGTCACAGGGAGAACGTTAAGGAGCAGAATGACGAGAAGGGAATTTCATTCACTGCAACTGCCGGAGATATCTCTTCGGGTACCGTAATCTCTGTCAGTCCCAAGGAAGCGGTCATTAAAAGCCGTGGTGTTACGGGCAAGCTGCTGCTTGGCGATGCCCAATGGGCAAGTACTGTGCTCGATAAATCGCCGGGCAAGCCCAGGAGTATCAAGAATTTCAAGCTTACCGACATACTGAAAAAGGGCGATGTCATTCTTGTGCGGTTCAAGACAGGCGGGTCGAAGAATATAATATTCAGCCTTGAGCAGGACCCGGAGGTCGAAGGCGCTGTAGTGGCGGTAGAACCGTCCACGGGATATATCCGTGCTCTGGTCGGAGGATTCAGCTTCACTCGCAGCGAGTATAACAGGGCAGTGCTTGCTCAGCGGCAGCCCGGTTCCTCATTCAAACCTATCATCTATGCCGCCGCATTGGAGAATGGATTCACGCCTGCCAGCATAGTGGTAGACGAACCTGTGTCGTATCCCGGAGGGGCGGCCGGCAACTGGAAGCCTGAAAACTACGACCGAAAATATATGGGTCCGACGCGCCTCAGGGAAGCCCTTGCGTATTCCAGGAACATCATCACCGTCAAGCTTGTAGAGGCCCTCGGGGTTGACAGGGTTATCCAACTGGCGAAGACTCTCGGCATTCAGGGTGCGATGCCGCGCAACCTTAGCATCGCCCTCGGATCGACAAGCGTGACGCCGCTCGAGCTTACTTCGGCCTTTGCGACCTTCGCCAATGCGGGCACAAAAATGAAACCCGTCTCTATCAAATATATCACCGATACTCGTGGAGAGATCATAGAAAGCAATCAGCCGGAAGGGACGCCGGTGCTCACGCCTGCAGGTTCGTTTCTGATCACATCTATGATGGAAGATGTAATAAAATATGGAACCGGAATGAGGGCCAACATCGGCAGGCCTGCCGCCGGAAAGACCGGCACCAGCAACGACTACAAGGATGCATGGTTTGTTGGCTACACCCCTGGCCTGGCGGCCGGCGTATGGGTAGGTTTCGACGACATGAGGCGCTCTCTGGGCAGCGGCGAGGTAGGCGGAAGGGCCGCAGCCCCCATCTGGCAGCACTTCATGAGAAATGTCCTGAGCAGTGAAACTGCCCCCGGTTTCGTCGTTCCGCCGGGAATTGTAAAAATTCGTATCGATGCCTCAACGGGACAGCCCGCAGGTTTCTTTGCAAGTGATGCATCGACCATCGATGAATATTTCAAGGAGGGGTCTGCCCCTGTCGGAAGTCCCTCTCCCTTCAGCACTATATCGCCGCACACATTCTCAGATCAGCCGTCGCGAGGCGACCGAGGCGATATGAAAAGACCGGGCGGTACCAGGGACATAGATCCTGTCCAGGATTAGTACCCGGCATTTGTCTTTAAACTGTTTGATATCCCATTAAAATGCTGTAATATACTAGTATGTACGATCCGCTTGGGGAGGGCGAACCATGTCAATCAGAGTTATGTATCACGACGGGACTTATAATATGATTTCTGCTTATACACTGGAGCAATTCATCCGGGACGAGAAGATAAAAATGTTTTACCGCAATTCCGAAAAAAAATGGATTAATATCGGGGTTGATCCTGTCAGGATGAATGTGACTGAAGGGCACGGGTGCGATGGCGCCGAACGTCGAATGGCGGAGATAATAGCGTCTCAGCTGGCGTAGACAGATATTCTTCCCGAGGGGCTGTTTTTTTCTCAAACCTCTTTCTTATCAAATAGATCACCCTGCAGAGTCACGCGGCCGTTTAAATCTGCTATAATTACCCGATGGCGCATTATCACTGCTTCGCGTGAGGTTTATTAATGGCGGATGAAGACCTTTCTAAATTGAAGATCGACAAAACGGCGGTCATAAAGGGGCCTGCCGGGAACAGAAAAAAAATTATTTATGGTGCTGCTGCCGCGGCTGCTGCAATCCTTGCTATTGTACTTTTTATGGGCGGGTTTCTCAGTCCTGCAATCAAGGTGCAGGCTGCTTCCGTGTCCCAGATCTATCCTTCTCAGACACTTACACTTCTTAACGCCAGCGGATATGTAGTTGCCCAGCACAAGGCTGCATTGGCCTCGAAGATCACTGGCCGTATTATCGAGTTGAACGTGGAGGAAGGCAGCAGGGTCAGGAAGGGCGATGTTCTTGCCCGCCTGGAGAGTAATGACGTAGCGGCTGCACGGGATCAGGCGGCTGCCAATATGAAGGCTTCCCGTGCCAATCTCGAAAGCGCCCGGGCGAACCTTAAGGATGCATCCCTTGCCTTCTCCAGGAATAAACAATTGGTCATGAAGGGATATATCGCCCAATCGGATTACGACACTTCGGAAGCACGATACAAAAGCGCCGGGGCGGCGGCCGAGGCAGCCGAACAGTCGGTAAAGGCCGCAGAGGCCGTTCTGAAGGGCGCCAATGTTGCGATAGACTATACAGTGCTTCGGTCACCGTTCGACGCCGTAGTCCTCACGAAGAACGCCGACGTCGGTGATATCGTTACCCCTATCGGAGCTACGGCCAATGTACAGTCTGCTGTGGTCACCGTTGCCGATATGAACTCTCTGGTTGTAGAGGTTGATGTTTCGGAATCCAACATCGGTATCGTGAAGCTTGGACAGCCCTGCGAGATACAGCTGGATGCCTTGCCGGGCATGCGTTTCAGGGGGCAGACTCATATGATCGTGCCCACAGCCGACAGAACCAAAGCCACGGTCATGGTAAAGGTCCGTTTCATAGATAAGGACAACCGCGTCCTGCCTGAGATGAGCGCAAAAGTGGCCTTCCTGTCCCGCGAGGTCGTTTCGGACGAGATGAAATCCTTTACGGCTGTCAGTCAATCGGCGCTTGTTACGAGAGATGGAAAGAAAATGATCTTTTTGATCGAAGAGAACAAGGCAAAGGAAGTCACAGTGATTACCGGAAAGCAGATGGGAGATATGGTCGAGGTCCTCCAGGGCGCTAAGGCGGGCGACAAGGTAGTCCTGAAGCCGTCCGAAAAGTTGCGTGACGGGTCGAAGATAAAGACCGAAGAGAAGTGATGCCGGAGAATGCGTTAGTGGAACCGCGCTCCATAGTCGAGATCAGAAATGTCAGCAAGTCTTACCGTCGCGGCAGCCAGACCATCCCTGTTCTGGAAAACGTCTCCTTCGATATAGCGGAAGGTGAGTTTCTCGCGCTTATGGGACCGTCGGGGTCCGGCAAAAGTACGCTTCTTAATCTTCTGGCGGGGATAGACAGCGTCGATAGCGGCACTATTCTGGTAGGCGGCCTGGACATCACAACGCTATCGGAAACGGACCTGGCGCGCTGGCGTGCGGTGAATGTCGGCTTCATTTTCCAGTTCTACAACCTTATCCCGGTCCTTACGGCCTTCGGAAACGTTGAGCTTCCATTGCTATTGACGAAGCTCTCCAGGAAGGAGCGCCGTGAGCATGTCGATTTGGCACTCAGCATGATGGGCCTGTCGGACCGCATGGACCATTATCCTAATCAACTATCCGGCGGACAGCAGCAGCGGGTTGCAATCGCCCGGGCAGTCGTAACAGACCCCACCATCCTTGTTGCCGATGAGCCGACCGGAGACCTGGACAGGGTTTCAGCCGCCGAAATTCTCGATCTTATGGGACGACTGAACACGGACCTCGGCAAGACCATCATAATGGTTACACATGACGCCAGGGCGGCCGCAAAGGCCCACCTTATCAAGCAGCTCGACAAGGGCGTCTTCATAGATGTACATTCTTAAGCTCATCTTCAGGAATGTCTTCCGCCACAAGCTGCGGTCCTGGCTTACCATACTCGGCATCACTATCGCCATCCTCGCCTTCGGCCTTCTGCGGACGGTCATCAGCGCGTGGTATGCGGGTGTAGAGGCATCCTCGGCGAGCCGCCTCGTTACGAGGAATTCCATCTCGATCATTTTCACACTTCCCCTTTCTTACAAGGAAAGGATACGCCAGATAGACGGAGTCAAGATAGTTTCCTGGGGAAACTGGTTCGGCGGCATCTACATCGACGAGAAGAATTTCTTCGCCAATTTCGCGGTCGATCCCAAGACTTATCTGGAGCTATATCCCGAACTCATCCTTCCGCCTGACCAGAAGGCCGCTTTTATCAGGGACAGGAAAGGCTTCGTCGCAGGCCGCAAGCTGGCCGAAAGATTCGGATGGAAAGTGGGTGATACGGTCGCCTTGAGGGGCACGATCTACCCCGGCCAATGGGATTTCGTGATGCGCGGCATATACAAAGGGAGGGACAAGACTGTCGACGAAACGACGTTCTTCTTCCAGTGGGACTACCTGAACGAGAAGATGAAGAAGAGCTCACCTGCAAGGGCCGACCAGATCGGCTTTTATATGATCGGAGTGACAAAAGCCGATGTTGCGGCCGACGTGACCGTGAACATCGACAAGACTTTCAGCAACTCCGTAGCCGAAACCCTTACGGAGACAGAAAAGGCCTTTCAGATGGGCTGGATCGCGATGAGCCAGGCGATTGTCACTGCGATACAGCTCGTATCCTTCGTTGTGATCATCATAATAATGGCTGTAATGGCAAATACCATGGCCATGACGGCGCGCGAGCGGATCGGCGAATACGCGATATTCAAGACTCTCGGCTTCGGCGGCCGTTATATTGCCGTCCTAATCTTCGGCGAATCCCTGATCATCAGCATGATCGGATGTGCCTTCGGCATCGCCTTCACCTTTCCCGCAGCGAAGGCATTCGGTGATGAGCTGAGCAATTTTTTCCCGATATTTAACGTGGCAACCGAGACTATTTACATGGATATTGCGGCAGCGTTGCTGGTCGGCACCGTGGCCGGAATCTTCCCGACCTTGAGATCGATCAGGATCAGGATAGCGGACGGCCTCAGGAGGATCGGGTAATGAAAATACCTTTCTCATATAATCTGAAAAACCTCTGGACGCGGCGGCTCACGACCGGCCTCACCATAGGCGGCATGGCCCTTGTCGTCTTCGTCTTTTCGGCCGTCCTCATGCTGGCGGAGGGTCTCAGGCAGACGCTTGTAGCGACAGGATCGCCGGACAATGTCGTAGTAATCCGTAAAGGATCGGACTCGGAGATTCAGAGCGGTGTCGAACGCATACAGGCATCCACGATAGAAACTCAACCCGAAGTTGCAATGAGTGAAAATGGCCTGCCTTTGGCCGCCAAGGAACTTGTCGTCGTAATAGTTCTTCCAAAGCGGGGAACGGACAAAGGATCGAATGTGGTCATAAGAGGGACATCGGCAAGTTCCCTTCTTCTGAGACCGCAGTTAAAGATAGTGGAAGGACGTCTCCCCAGGCAAGGATCATCCGAAATCATGGCCGGAACAAACATTGCAAAGCGGTTTAAGGGTGGAGGGATAGGCGAGACCCTGCATTTCGGAACGAGGGACTGGACCGTTGTCGGTATCTTCGATGCAGGGAACACAGGCTTCAGCTCCGAGATATGGGGCGACGTGGACCAACTCATGCCGGCCTTCCGCAGGCAGGTGTATTCCTCGGTCATCTTCAAGCTCCGCGACGCATCTGCATTCGAGGACTTCAAAAAGCGCTTCGAAAGCGACCCGCGGTTTACCCTGGAGGCGATGAGAGAGACCCGCTACTATGAAAAACAGTCTGAAATGATGGCGACGTTCCTGAGGATTCTCGGCATATCGCTTACGATTATATTTTCTCTCGGGGCCATCATCGGCGCGATGATCACCATGTATGCCGCTGTTGCGAACCGTGTCAGCGAAATAGGGACTTTGAGGGCACTAGGTTTCCGCAGGAGCAGTATACTAGGCGCCTTCCTGCTGGAGTCGCTTCTGCTCGGTTTTTTCGGCGGTTTTTTCGGTCTTTTTTTCTCTTCGTTCCTCCAGCTCTTCACCATATCGACCATGAATTTCCAGACCTTCTCCGAACTCGCTTTCTCATTCGACCTGAGTTTTACCATTGCCTGCCAGGCAATGGGGTTCGCACTGATCATGGGCTTTGCGGGGGGGCTCCTGCCTGCTATCCAGGCCGCACGCATGCCGATAGTTGATGCCCTGCGCGCCGCCTGACCGTGCCGGGGATGGATATTCCACTGAGTTCGCCACCCATTCCAATCTACTTCGGCCAGTATTCCAATTTAGTTCGGGCACATTGAGGTGACTCCAAAATAGTTCGAAATCAACTTCTTCCTGCTATACGTAGCTTTCTTACCACATGACAATGTTACTCTTGGAATTAAACGGGCAGTGGGAATCACACGGCTAAGGGGTTCGTGCAGTAACATCCATTTTGCTTGATCTAATTTTCTCTATAAACTGCCCGCATGTTTCTCATAGTACTCGCCACCCGATGACCGGTCCTAAACTATGTTGCTTTTTCACAGGGAATTGGTAGTAGTTGAAATTATACTCTCAATTGATCATTATATGTCGTTATGGTAGTATTCTAGTGAATGTCGCCGGCTATCCGAAACGCGATATTTATTGAAGATACATATCTTAGAATGAGTATCATGGGAAATAAGCAAAGGAGGACACGATGAAAGATCTGAAATTGATCATCAAACTTATTGTGCTGATTGTTGTGGCAATGGCTATGAACATACACTTGACCTGTACGCCCGCGGATGCGTTGGAAATTCAAAAGGATAAGATTCCTAAAACAACCAAAGCTGCTGAGGCTATAGAGGAAAGCAGTAAGAAAAATAACGAAATTAACAATACAAACTATGCAATTGCCATAAGTGGAGCCGCCATTGAAGGACGTTTCGTAGCTATTAAACGGATAAATAATCAGTTCTTACTTGCCTATATCGCTAAAGACAATGTTGACCCACGGATTGCCCATGCAGCACTCGGCAGGATCACGTTGCCATCATTGCTTAATGACGTTGCGGGAAGAGCAGCCTATGCCTCTGTAAGAAAGGTTGCTGAAGCACGTCGCCTGCAACAGTGGCGCAAAGATCTAGAGTTAACAGGAAGCTGGATCTGCGGTAGTTTTGGCAATTATGCGACAAACAATCAATGTCGAGTGACGATTCGGAATAAAAATCCAGAATTGACCTATGTAGACATCCAATGGCAACCCTCCAATTTTCCTTTTTTGGGTGGAGAAGGCCCGACACTAAGTGGTAGAGCCGATCCTGCATCCTCAGATGTGTTATATGAATATAGCTATTCTAATTGTCCCTCGTGTTATAAAAGTGAGCCTTTACTAATTTCTGCGAATCCGGTTCTGTTCGCCCCGAACGAACATGAACCGGTCATTACCGGTTGGAAAGCTCTCAAGCCATCAACTCAGCAACTTAGTGGCGTTACACCTGAAATTAGCGAGATAACTGACATGAGCTCGACCGTCCGGTCAGATGTTTTTGCAAAAATAGTCGGTGTCACATCAAATATCAAGATTGCCGCATCGGACCCCAACTTCGACAAACTTACTTATAGCTGGTCGGCAAGTAATGGTACCATCCGAAATAAAGAGTCTTCCGCTGTTATTTGGGATCGCCCTGTTGATCGTGATGGACCCGGCAATGGACGCGTGCAATCAGGGTCTATAACTGTAGTTGTATCAAATAGTCGTGGTGAAAAGGCAGAAAAAACCTTTCGCCTGGATTATCCGTCAAATTAAAAGACTCCAACGTACAACTTATGGGTGGGGATGCTTATGCAATAAGGGTTTGCATGATTTGCGTTATTATTAAGTTTACTGCTAATAACTGGTTGCGCTCGACTGCGCCACGATTGAGCTCGTAAAAAGGGAGTTGACGAATGATTTGTGAAAGATGTCATCAGGAAAAGAATCCAATCCAACCATTTAAGTTTGTTAGTTTTGAATATTACGTGAAAAAGAAGAACATGAAACATGTTGGATATTTGAAAATCTGCACAGAATGCTATCGCGATATAGCGGAATTGTATAAGCTGGGATGTGTTAAGGATGCGCAAGAAAAACGACGGGCGCTTCTACGGCCCCTATTCAACTTATTCAGTCTTTTGCTCATCATTTCTTCCTTATGGATCTGCTACATTAAATTCAGTGAGCATTTGAGCAACGGCAAGGATCCAGCCAACTACACCGTCTTCACACAGCGACCAGGGGGAATTGCGAGTTCCTACTCCGCGTACCGCATTGATGTTGATCCACTTCCGGTTATCGCGCTGGGCGTACTCATTGCTATTTCAGGTTTTGTTGCTTGGATGATTTCTTTGGTTTATTCTAACGTTTTGATCCATGTTATACACAGATCATCCATGTGGCGCTATAAATATCTGAAAAAAGAGTTTCAAGCAAACCAAGATCCTATGAGCCTATCCGATCGCAAAGTTTATATGGATACTCAATTTACTAAAATTGAAAACCACTTGACCTACACATTGTTTTGGGGGAAATAAAAGAGCAACTCCCCATAAAAAAATGACTACCATAAGAAAGCTCGGATATTGATCAGCATGCCGATTGTGATGGGTATGAAAGGCAATCAAGACAGCGTCCTCGATATGGTTGCAGCGATGATTTCGACATGTACTGAATCGTGCCAATTTTCTGTCGGGACTGGAAGATATTTTCGGAAATGATCGGGGATAATCAACCGGCTCGGCAGCGCCTTCGTGCATACCCGCGTTCGCGTTAACCGGCTAAGGGGTGGCGGCAGCTACATGAAGGTACGGTTGAAGGCGGGTTAGTCCGCACTGCGTTTGGTTTTCTGTCGCTTACCTCAACAGCTAACCTGCGAAATCCGCTGCCTCAAACTCTGGACGAATTTTACGGAAACGAGGGACACATACCAGTTATTAACGGTTCTTTCTTAATTCCTGATTAAATGTGTCCTGAATTAAGTATGGTGTCCCCAGAATGCCGCTGTCCCCAGAATGCCGCTTGATTCCAGAATGCCGCTCTGTCCCCAGAATGCCGCTCTGATTTTTGGTTGCTGATTCGTTCTTTTAAGACTTTTTGTGTTTTAGAACAACCTTCTCAAACATAACAGCCAACCCCGTGCCGAGGGCATGGATTGCATCAATGCCTAAATGATCCTCGACGGTCGAATCGAAGAAAACATGAAGTGATGACTCTATATCACCATCC
>JBGOVD010000089.1:0-7229 GCA_041477935.1 Dissulfurispiraceae bacterium
AGCAGGTTGGTCGCAAAGTCACGGGTCTGGCGGTAGCAGTCGCTCGTGAATATTATGTGTTTGCCTTTCTTCATATACGCCATCAGGGTCATTATCACCGCACTCATACCCGTCGAAAAAAGCAGCGCACGTTCAGCCCCTTCGACTGCGGCCAGTTTCCGTTCGCACTCCTGCTGTGTCGGATTGCCGTATCTGCCGTATTCATGCTCACGCACCATGCGGCCTTCGCTTTTTGCCTTCATGAAATCGAAGACTTCAGCGGTAGTGTCGAAATAGAAATTGGAGGTCTGCACAATAGGCGTAGAGACCGCAAAATGGGCCTTGGGCAACCTTCCGTGACCATGGACTCCAAGCGTCGCGGGCTTCCAGTTCCCGGGTTTAGACGACTTCTTAGACATCGGCATTCCTCCTCTTTTTCAGGGCCTGCCTGAGGGCTTCTTTGACCGCATCAACGCTGGCCGGAAGTTCGACCGGTTTATTTGCGAAGCGGCAAGGGAAATCGAGCGACTCCTCGTGGTACCGGACTTTGAATTCCGTAAATTTCAGTCCGTGAGCAGTAGATATGACGACAACGCGTTCGGCCTTGTCTATTTTGCCCGCCTTTAGCAGCTTGATCATGGCGGCGAGGGCAACGCCGGTATGAGGGCAGTTGAACATTCCAAAGGTGTCCCCGAGAGCAGCAGCATCGGCAAGTTCCTGTTCGGTAGCCTGTTCGACGATGCCGTTGAATTGCTTCAATGTCCTGATGGCCTTCTGTATGCTGACAGGGTTGCCTATCTGGATCGCGTTTGCCAGTGTCTTCTCGGCATGGATCGGTTCGAAGGTCTCGAAATTGTTAAGGTACGAACGATACAACGGATTCGCCCTCTCTGCCTGGGCGACGACTATGCGCGGCATCTTGTCGACAAGACCGAGGTTTTTCATCATGAGAAGACCGTTGCCGAGGGCCGAGACGTTGCCCAGGTTGCCGCCAGGGATGACGATGACGTCAGGCAGCTTCCATTCAAATTGCTGGCATATCTCGATGCCGACAGTCTTTTGCCCCTCGATGCGCAGAGAGTTCATCGAATTTGCGAGATAAATAGTTTCATCTTTCGTGATTTCCTGCACGACGGCCATACAGCCGTCGAAATCAGTGTCGAGCGACAAGACCAGTGAGCCGTTCGAAATAGGTTGAATCAGCTGCGCTACTGAAATCTTGCCCTTCGGCAAAAGTACGATGGACTGGATGCCGGCTGCCGCACAATAGACCGCCAGCGCTGCGGATGTATCTCCCGTAGACGCGCAAGCCACTGCCTGGATAGGAGCACCCTCGCTTATCATCTGCTTGACCTGTGATACCAGCACGGTCATGCCGAGGTCCTTGAAGGAGCCGCTGTGGGAGTTGCCGCAGAGCTTGATCCAGAGATCTTCCATCCCCAGCATCTTTCCGAAACGTTCGGCCCAGAACAGATTGGTCCCGCCTTCATATAGCGAGACCACATTTTCATTGTTTATCTGGGGCAGCACCCATTCCTTCTTGCCCCATATGCCTGACCCGTAAGGCCACTCAGTGGACTTATACCGGTCCTCGAAGAGCTTCTTCCATTCCTCTGCGCTCCGCCCTGCCAGTGCCTTCATATCATGCGTCACTTCCAAAAGCGAGCCGCAACTGCCGCAGCGATATACAATCGCATTCAGAGGATACTGTGCCCCGCATTGCGGGTTGATGCATTGAAACCACGCTCGATAAGACATAGTCAACCTTCTCTCTTAATTGGTCTTAATTATTGTTACGCAAGCAAGAATATCATAATAGTCGGTGGTCGATCAATACCCGTGCCACAAAATGCCTTAATTATTGCGGATTTGCAGATAATTTGTGTTGCATCAGCAAGAAAAACAAAGCTCCCCGCAGGAGCGGGGAGCTTAGCGTAGTTGATGTCCTGTTATTATTTGGACACCTTTTGCAGGAGTGCTTTTACCAGTTCCTCTTCGTCATGGAGGGCCGACTTGTCATGTTTTGTTTCGACGATCTCAAGTCTCAGCTCTGAAAGGTAGGAATCAAGTACTTTCTTCAGCAGAACGAGTTCGTTGGCGCTCAATTCAATAGGCATTGCGATGAACCTCCCTTAACGCGTAATTTTGATTTAAGTATAGCCGAAAAAGGGAGAGTGTCAAGACGGCGAAGGATTATGATTGGAGGGTTTCATGTTCGCGCATCATACGCATAAATCGCGCGCCCAATTCTACCATAGTAAATGGTTTATATAGAAAATCGCTTACACCGGCCGAAACTATGCTCTCGGCAGTGACCTCATCGATGGATCCTGTCATGATTATTACCGGAAACGACCGGTCGCGCTTCAGGACGGCTCCGGCAAGTGCTATACCATTCATTCGAGGCATGCGAAAGTCGGTGATCAAAGCATCGAAATGATCATTGTGCGTCTTGTCCAGGGCCTCGGCCCCGTCTTTTGCGACATGGCAGAGGTGGCCTTCTGAAGACAGGAATGACACCACTATCTCCCTTATATCAGGATCGTCATCGACAACTAGTACTTTATATTTCCTGGCATTCATGTAAGCTCCGCTTGTTGCCCCTGTTCATGGACACGACGCCGGACACTGAAAAGGGTAATTCTGCATCTCCGTCAGACTGTCAGGCTCGCCTTTTCCCCAAATTGTGCTCAGATTTTGTAAGCATATCGGATGCCCGGCATCGGGCCATTGTATAATAAGGTTTTTATTTAACATGAGGGGCAAAGTCTATGTAAAAGATACATAGACGAATGTACTTTTTACATAGACGCATTATTTACCGCCGGGACAAATCTGATCAATATCAGAGACGAGGGTCTTCCGGCTGCGATGCCAAGGCAGTGATGCGGTCAGCATATTCTTTCATCAGTGCATCGAGAAAGTTTTTATCCAGCGGTCCTTTCCAATTTACGACCTCGATAAAGCGACGCGGTATGCTTACGGTCTTTGGATTGTATCCTGTAGCAAAACGAATGTTCCACCGGAGTCTCTGTATATGTTCCGAAACTGCCGGTATAGTGGAGGCAAGCGTCTCATATCCCAGCGCACCGAGACACTTTGCTAGAAGTTCTTCGGTATAAACGGAACGTGCAAACAGGCAGGCCACCATGGAGGTCATAAAGACCCGGCCCCGCTCGTCCGAAACAAGAAAATCAGCTGCATCGCCGGGAGTCTTTCCAGTCGGTTTCTGGTCGTAGGAATAACCGGCAGAATCGAGGTGGGAATGCCTGAAGCCGAGAGCCTGGCCGGCGAAAAAAGCCTCTCCTGTAGCATATCCGGCCATCTCCTGGCCCAGCACGCATGCAAAGTCATCACCGCCGTAAGCCGCCGCGGCTTTAGCCGTCCCTTTCCCCAATGTTCGATAGAAGTCGTTCACTCCAAAAGCGAGGTGCTCAACCGCTGTCTTATAGTGTGTCACGTCACCAAAGGACAGGGGTACTATGGTTTCCGTGTCGCTAACAATCCCTTTCTCCCGTGCTTCCGTGGCCCATGCCAGGGCTACCCCCGCAGACATGGCGTCAAGTCCCATTTTTTCGACGCTGTCGATCAGTCCGAGCACGGCAAAACAGTCGGTTATCCCGAGCATTGACCCCAGTGAGAATATCAACTCATGATCGTAAGAAACCTGACGGTATAAATACCGGTTATCGGCCTCCTTAAATCGTTCCCGGACATAACCGATATGAATGCAGCCTACCGGACAACCGGCGCAAGCAGCATTTCTGAGAAGAGCGTCATGGGCAAATCGTTCACCGGATATCCCCTCAACAGCTGGATCGGATGTCTGCTGCAGGTTGCGGATTGGGAGAGCTTTGAGATCATTCAATAGAGAAACATTGGCCGGTGTCCCAAGATTATGATACTTGTGCATGATGTCCGTATCCGTAAGCTGACGGTGCACATCCTGAAAAAGGCCGGCATAGTCCTTGTTAGCAGGAAGCAAAAAGTTGTCGTCTCCCAGTATGACGACTGCTTTCAGCCCCTTACTGCCCATGACCGACCCTCCGCCCAGCCTGCCGAAATGCCTGTTAGAATCGACGTTAATACAGCCCATAACTGTTCCCCGCTCACCTGCAGGACCGATACGCAGGATGCTCCGATGGCCCGCTCCCGGAAACATGTGGCGAAGTATCTTGCCGGTCGTCTGCTGGTCCTTTCCCCATAGGTAGTGGACATCTTTGATTTCGAAATGACGGGCGCCGAGAACAAGACATGCCGGGCGGGACGCTTTCCCGATGATTACGAGGGCATCGTAGTCTGCAAAGCGGAGGGCCAGCGCCGATCTTCCACCTGCATGGCTTTCAGCATACTGGTCATGGTATGGGGATTTAAAGGCACAGACCGTCTTGCTCATAAGCGGAAAGTAGCCGGTCAGCGGTCCGATTGCGAAGATCAGTGGTTGACCCGGGTCGTCCCAGCTTTTTGACGGATCTCCATGCTTTAAGAAGAGGGCCGCCGCCAGGCCGCTGCCTCCCGCCACGGTATTTCTGCCGTCAATATATTCGATAGTGCCCCTTCGGGCCGAAAGATCAGCGACGAAGACCTTGAAATTGTCCCTTATCATTGCCGAACGCCCTCATCGATCTCAGCCACCTCAAGACATTCGTGAGGGCAGAAAGGGACGCAGCGGCCGCAATGAATGCAGACGTAAGGATCGCCGGTAACAGCAAGAAAGACGGCATCAACAGGACAGGCTTCAGCGCAGGCCCCGCAGCGAATGCAGAGTGATCTTTTTACAACAACTCCGCCTCCCTTGCGCTGAGAATATGCGCCTGTGGGGCAGGCCTGAACACAGGGGGCAGGATTGCAGGCCAGGCAGGTTTTTGCCTCAAATCCTGTAGATAGGCCTCCTGAGGATATGATGCGGATACCAGCCGTATCCCATGACAACCGCTTATGAATAAGTCGTGCACAGGCAAGCGAACATGCGTGACAGCCAATGCAACGCTCCATGCGCGGGACTGTGAGCATCTTCACTGGTAAATCCTTTGGGTCTGCATCGATGGGTGACATGGACCTACTGCTATCGGCCATAATTATTTTAATGAAGTCCTTTAATCGCCCTTCTCATCATTTCTACCGAAGCCTTCACGGCATCCACGGATTTTGTAAAATCAGCCCGTTCCTGCTCGTTGAGCTTGAGTTCAATGATCTTATCGATTCCGTCTTTACCAAGAATAACCGGCACGCCGGTGTAAACATCATACACGCCATATTCGCCGTTCAGGTAGGCGGAGCAAGCAAGCAACCGTTTTTCGTCAGACACGATAGACCTTATCATGTGAAGGATTGCAGCAGCCGGAGCATAGTAAGCGCTTCCGCTTCTAAGCAGTTCGACGATCTCTGCGCCCCCCTGCCGGGTCCGCTGTACGAGAGCTTCGATACGCTCCTCTGTAAATAGTTCAGTAATAGATACTCCTTTCACGGTCGTGAACCTTGGCATCGGCACCATTAGATCTCCGTGGCCGCCCATGACCTGTGCCTCGACGTCTCTGGGCGACACCCCCGCCTCCCATGCCACAAAAGTCCTGAATCTGGCAGAATCGAGTATGCCACCCATGCCTATCACGCGCCGGGGTTCAAATCCAGAAGCCTCCTTAGTCAATTGGGCCATGGCATCCATCGGATTGGTCACAACGATAAATATCGCCTCCGGAGAAAAATCTGCGGCCTTTCTGACTGCGTTCGAAACTACGCCGGTATTGGCCATTAACAGCTCGTCCCTGCTCATGCCCGGCTTCCTTGGAAAACCGCATGTGATCACGATGATGTCGGAGCGGGCAGTATACGCAAAGTCACTCGTCCCGGTAACAACTGAAGAGGATATCCATAGCGGGCCTGCCTGCGAGATGTCCAATGCCTTGCCTTTGGCCACTCCTTCGTCGATGTCCAGCAGAACCACGTCGCCCAATTCCGCCTGGACAATCAGGTGGGCCAATGATCCTCCGATATTCCCGGCACCTATAATGGATATTTTTGCTTTCATATCAGATATTCTCCCTGGGAGGCGAATAGATAGTCATATCGCTATCTCTGCAAATACCCGGGAGGGAGGGTCTTTGATGAGGTTGCCGAGTATTGCATAAATATCCTGACTATATCTGCCGTATCGTCCACCACATGAAAGATAGCTGCATCTTCTTCGCTTATTGCGCCCCGCTGTACCAGAGTGTTCTGCATCCAGTCGATGAGGCCCTGCCAGTAAGCTTTCCCATACAGGACAATCGGAAACCCCTCGACCTTCTTTGTCTGAACGAGGGTTAACGCTTCGAAGAGTTCGTCCATTGTACCGAAACCGCCCGGAAAGATCACAAAGCCTGTCGAGTATTTGACGAACATCAGCTTCCTGACGAAAAAATACCTGAACGACAGATTGATATCCAGATGAGGGTTGGAGGACTGTTCGTGCGGCAGCAGGATATTGAGGCCGACCGACTTGCCTTTTCCCATCTTGGCGCCTTTATTGGCTGCCTCCATAATACCGGGACCGCCGCCGGTTATGATCGAAAAACCGGCTTCAGAAAGTGTGGTACAGACCTTAATAGCATCCTGATAATAATCGGACCGTTCGTCGAAACGCGCGCCGCCGAAGATGCCTATTGCGGGACCGAGGTCGTAAAGCGTCTCGAACCCTTCGACAAGTTCCGACTGTATCCTGAAGACCCTCCATGTCTCGGACTTCCTTAAATCTTCTATCACAGGAACCTCCTCTGTTTTCCCTCGGGCTCGTCGCTGAACTCTACCGCGAGATGGTCCGCGCTCTTCGTCGTCTGCCCTATCTCTTCCGGTGAAACGACATCCTTTGCACTCGATATGCCGAGGTCCTTGAATTTCCTGATAGATGGAATCAGGCGGGTCTCCATCGATCTGACGCCCTCGTTATATGATTCAACGGCCTTGCGCATAGCAGCGCCGGTCTTCGCGAAATGCTCAAGCACGATTGAGAACCGTTCGTAAAGCTCCTTGCCGAGCTTGTTGACCTCCTGCGCGCTTTTGGTCACCTGCTCCTGCTGCCATCCGTAAGCAACCGCTTTCAACAACGCTATGAAGGTTGTCGGTGTGGCTAGAATAACCTTCTTGATACTCCCGTCCTCGATGAGCTTCGGGTCATGCTCCAGTGCGGCGCTGAAAAATGATTCGCCCGGCAGGTACATGACTACAAGTTCGGGAGATTGCGGAAACTGGTCCCAGTAGGACTTCGAACTGAG
>JBGOVD010000144.1:0-5752 GCA_041477935.1 Dissulfurispiraceae bacterium
CAGCGATCCCAGGTTCAGACGCGACGGCGCTTTCCGCAAGGACATATATGTTAAGACGCTGGCATTGAACAGGATGATGCCCGAAATGTACGAAGCCATGCTCCGCGAGCAGATTGCCGTGGACAAAATGAAGAGGATGATCGCTTCCAGCGTGGACGTCACGCCCGCCGACGTAGCGGGCGCCCCGGACGATGCTGCAAAGGCCGCGATGGTCAAACAGATGGTGATCTACAACAAGCGCAACGCTGCGATACGTTCTTATGTTGACGGCATCAAGAAGCGGATGGACATCAAAATCAACCAGGAAGTCATTTCATAAATCAGGAGGAGACTTGTTCGATTTATTGAGACAGATCAGGTGGCAGGATATAGTCGATATCGCCCTCGTCTCAATAATCCTGTATCGCATTCTGCTGATCATAAAGGGGACTATTGCCGCCAGGATGATCGTCGGCTTCGGGTTCCTGCTCATTGCCCTGGTCCTTGCGAAGTACCTGCAGCTTTATACCATCGATTGGCTGATCCAGAGTTTCTGGTCACAGCTTGTCATTGCGGTCATCGTCCTCTTCCAGCCTGAGATCAGGCGCACACTTGCGCAAATGGGCGAATCTCCTCTCTTGCAGAGCTTCACCTCGGCTGAAGAACTTAAATCCCTGGACGAGATTGTGAAGGCCGCCGTCGCGCTTGCCAACCGCAAGATAGGCGCGTTGATCGTAATCGAACGCGAGGTGAGTCTGAGGGAATATGTCGAGATCGGTACGCCGCTCGACGCAAAGGTTACGAAGGAGCTTCTGCTCAGCATCTTTCATCCCTCGGCTCCGATACATGACGGCGCAATTGTGATCAAGGGTAACCGCGTTGTGGCCGCCGGATGTTTTCTGCCCATAAGGCTCGGCACAGGGGTCGGAAAGGCCTTCGGCACCAGGCACAGGGCCGGTATAGCGATAACCGAAGAGACCGATGCGGTAGCTATCATCGTTTCGGAGGAGACTGGACACGTCTCTATGGCCATAGACGGCAAGCTTAATTCTCCCCTCGATATGGGGACCTTGAGAGACGTGCTTACAGAACTGTTTACAGAGCAGAAAAAATCGAGGGCTGGCTCAAGGAAGTCCAGGGCCTCCGGGAAGAATGGAGATTAAGGGTTGAAAGCGAAAGAGATGCTTGTCGGCAATATGGGATTCAAACTCCTGTCGATAGCCATTGCCGTATCGCTCTGGTTCTTTATTACCTATCGGGGCCAGTCGGAGACTACAGTCGAGTCGCAGCTTGAATTCAAAAATATGCCCCAGGGACTTGAGATACTGAAACAGAATATCAAGAAGGTGACCGTCAATATCCGGGGTCATGAAAGCGTCCTGGGCTCTCTCAAGCCTGCGGATGTGCGCGTAATGGTCGATCTGTCGAACGGCAAGAAGGGAGAGGCAAGCTTTTATTTCGACACCAACGATGTAAAGATCCCGGCAAATGTTAAAATTCTCAGGACAGAACCGACATTTGTAAGGGTGACGCTTGATGAATCGGTGTCCAGGGACATAGAGATCAAACCATATGTGGTGGGCCAGCCTGCAAAGGGATATGAGGTCTATAAAATGACCGTTAATCCTGCGGTTGTCACGGTCGAAGGTGCGAAAACCGAAATGGCGCGACTCTCAATCCTGCGTACCGAGCCGCTCGATATCACCGGGCTTGATACCAATATCTCGCAAAATATTCGCGTGGATACCAACGGCCGCAATGTGCGCATCAAGACGCCTGAAGTCATGACCAAAGTAATTATAAGGAGAAAAAAATAGATGAAACTGTTCGGGACCGACGGCATACGCGGCAAGGTGAACCGGTCTCCCATGACGCCTGAGAATGTGCTGCGAGTGGGCATGGCGGCTGCGTCAGTTCTCAGGGACGACCACGGAAGGCATCAGATCCTGATAGGCAAGGACACCAGGATATCGGGCTACCTCATCGAGAGTGCGCTTACAGCGGGCATATGTTCCATGGGCATGAACGTGACCCTGGTAGGCCCCATTCCGACCCCCGGAATCGCCTTTCTCACAAGGGCACTGAGGCTTGATGCCGGCGTTGCGATCTCGGCGTCGCACAATCCATTCGAGGATAACGGCATCAAGATATTCTCCTCTTCCGGCTTCAAGCTGTCGGATGATATCGAAAAGGAGATCGAGAGGCTTGTGCTGGACGAAAGCTTCCCTCCGAAAAAGCCGACCGGCGACAGAATAGGCAAGGCCTTCCGGCTTGATGACGCGGCGGGCAGGTATATCGAATATGTCAAATCCTCCATCCCCAGGGGGGTCGACTTGGAGGGCCTGAAGGTCGTAGTCGATAGCGCAAACGGAGCAGCCTATAAGATCACGCCTAAGCTGCTGCATGAACTCGGGGCCGAGGTGATCTCGATCAACGACGAGCCTGACGGAGTCAATATCAATCTCAATTGCGGATCTATGCATCTTGACCAGTTGGCGCAGCGCGTGAAAGAAACCGGCGCGCATGTTGGTATCGCCCATGACGGCGACGCAGACAGGACGCTCTTCGTCGATGATAAAGGCAGCATTGTGGACGGCGACCTTGTAATGGGGATATGCGCCCCTGAGATGAAGCGCGAAGGGAGGCTGAAGGGTGATAGCGTAGTTGCCACCGTCATGAGCAATCTCGGGCTCGAAAAATATTTGGCAGGCCTCGGCATTAAGCTCATACGGGCAAAGGTCGGCGACCGCTATGTCGTGGAAGAGATGATCAGGGGAGGGTACAACCTCGGCGGTGAACAGTCCGGCCACATGATCTTCTTCGACTACAATACTACCGGTGACGGACCGATCACGGCACTGCAGCTGCTCTATCTCATGCGCAAGAAAAACCGTCTTCTCTCGGAAATGACCGCCGGGATCTATCTCTATCCTCAAGTGCTTACGAATGTTAATATTGCCAGGGGAAAGAACTACAAGGACTATCCGGACATCGTGAAGGTCATTGAAGACTGCACCGGCAGGCTCGGCGACAAGGGGAGAGTGCTGGTCCGGCCGTCCGGCACGGAGCCGAAGATCAGGGTCATGGTCGAAGGCGAGGAGTATGGAATGACGAAGGCGATAGCCGACGAAATCGCAGGCGTGATCCAGAAACGAATGGGCACCAAGACATAGGTCAGCTTTTAACAGTTGCATATTCAGGATGGAAGAAATGTCCCAAAGTTTTTATAATGCGATAGGAAACCGTATTCAGGGGTGAGCATCTTCGCCTCTTTTGTGTCGGGCGCTGCGCTCTTCTATCTGCATCGTTTTTTCCCTTACGCGTCCCTTTGCCTTGCCGTTATCCTGTTTTCATTATTTTTAATTTCACGATGCAGGCATAATGGTGCGCAGCAAAAGAGATCGCTCCCGCATCTTGCTGTGGTGATTATCGTGCCGCTCATAATGCTATCTCTTGGATTTTACCGGGCGGCATCATCATACATTCATGCACCCGATTTCGAGCAGCTTTCCGGACAGGTAATCGAGATCAAGGGCCGTCCATTTTCAGAACCAATTGCCCTGCAATCCGAACGGATGCGGTTTCTGCATGACTTCGAAATCAAGGAAGCATTTGTGCGGGGTAAACCGCTGTTAATCGAGAAGATGCGCCTGTTTGCCGATTACCCGCTTTCACAGGGCAAGGCATATTCGGCAAACGTGAAGATACCGGGCGACAATGTTTTCATAAATCCCGGCAGCCTTTTCGGCAAGGATACCATTCCGGCAGGATACGCGGCAGAGATACGCGAGACCGGTGTTGCAGAGAAGAATTTCCTCGAACGCGCACGCGGACGGCTGAATTCATTTTTTGCCAAGAACTTTCAGGGAGATATCGGGGCATTCCTGATGTCGATAATTACCGGCGAGCGCGGCACCATGAGCAGCGAGCTGAGGAACGCGTTCAATGCTACGGGGCTGGCCCATATCCTAAGCATATCCGGCGCCCATTTCGGACTCCTCCTCTTTATCCTCTTTAAATTCTTCAAGCTCATCATCGGTCTGCTGCCTTCTTCGGTCCTTCTTCGGATATCTCTCTATGTATCACCATCCCAGGTTGCGGCAATGCTTTGCTTCCCTGTCATAACGGCCTATCTCGGCATCTCGACTATGGAATTCCCCGCGGTCAGGTCATTTATCATGATCACCCTTTTTCTCTTGGGGCTTCTGATCCAGAGGAATGGCTTCTGGATGAATACACTGCTCTTTGCCGCTGCCGTCATCGTCCTGATCCAGCCTGATTCCTTGACGCAGCTCTCTTTCCAGCTCTCATTTCTCGCCGTGCTATGCCTCGGATTTTATGCGGATTTCGAGAAACGGAGACAGGAGAAACAGAGGGCTGAGAAACTGGTGGTAGAAGGCGAGGAAGTTGAAGGCGGAGCAGGCGATAGTGACGGAAAAGAATCCGAACGGACACCGATGAAAGTGCTTCACGGTGCACTCACTTCGGTACGACACTACGTGTTTGCATCATCGATGATCTCGCTCGCGGCAACTGCGGGCACGGCACCTCTTGTCGCTTACTCGTTCAACTATTTTTCGATCGTCTCGCCGCTGAGTAATTTAGTGCTCACGCCTTTCATCGGGTTCGTGATACTGCCGATATCCCTAGCGTCGTCTTTCATTTACCTGATCACGGGTATATTCCCATTCAGATCCTTTATCGATGCAGCAACAGGCATTTGCCTGGACCTGGTCAAACACATCGGCTCGTGGAGTTTCGCAGCGGTGCCGGTGCCATCATTTCCACTGATCTTGCTCGTGACATTTTATGCAGGACTGATGATTTATGCGGTCATGTCGTCGGAAGGCTACAATAAACGGACCGCGGGATCGAAGAGGAAAATTATTATTACGGTCGCGGCACTGGCTGTTCTGCCGTTGGTCGTTTATGCCGGCTCGCACGCTCTAGCCGACCGCAGCTTGTATGCGACATTTCTCGACGTCGGACAGGGGGACGGTGCTGTCGTGGAACTTCCGGACAGTAGAGTTATGGTTATCGATACCGGGAAAAACGGCTTCCAGACAGCCTCTTTCCTGAAATTCCGGGGCTGTCGTAAGATCGATCTACTTGTCCTTACCCATGGAGATCCGGACCATTGTGGTGGCCTCCCGCTGCTTCAAAAGAACTTTCAGATAGGCGAAATATGGGACAACGACTTCATACCATATCAGAACCGAATACCCGCAAACACCGTGCGCAAGCCCGTCCGCAGGGGAGATGTCGTAAAGGGAGAGGGATACTCGATCTCGGTCTTCCATCCATATAAGGGTTTTTATACATCGCTGCCTGAAGGACAGGAGGACAATGACTACTCAGTCGTAATGAAGATCGAAGGCAGGACGCATTCCTTTCTGTTCACCGGCGATATCTCCGAAGATGCCGAACAGGATATCGCCCACCTTGAAGGCCGCCTGAAGAGCACGGTCCTGAAGGTTCCCCATCACGGCAGCCGCGGCTCTTTGGAAGAAGGCTTTCTCTATTATGTCTCGCCCGAGGTAGCGGTAATTAGCGCAGGCAAAAAAAACGTGTTCGGTCACCCTCATGCTGAGACGCTGGCGGCTTATGCAAAGAGTCGGGTCTACAGGACCGACATGGACGGAGCGGTGGGAGTAGAAGAGCTGGCAGACGGAAGTCTTCGGATCAGGACGGCAAGAGAGTTAAGGATAGCGGAGGCAAAGACGCTTGAAAAAGAAATTGGGAATATGAAAAAGCTTTTCTTGATGTGGTAGAG
>JBGOVD010000013.1:0-14448 GCA_041477935.1 Dissulfurispiraceae bacterium
AGAGTGCACAGGCTGCCACAGCATGCATACGTCGCCGGCGGCAACCTTTCTTTTAGTCGGTTCCGATCAAAGTTCTACTTGTCTAAGCTGCCACGAGCATGCCGGAGACACCGGCCCGAGCAGCTATCACATCAGTACCGCTCCTGCCGACATGCCTGCGGGAGTTGCCCCACTTCAGAGGACGCCCGGCGGAGATTTCGGCTGGCTGAAGAAGAACTACACCATGACGGTCAGAGGCACGACGACCACGGAAGACGGCGCGACGCACGGACATAATATCGTGGCGGCCGACAAAGGGTATATAGCCGATCCCACAAACGTGACGGCCCCGGGCGGCACCTTTACTTCTGCCAACCTCGCCTGCAACAGCTGTCACGACCCGCACGGCAAATTCAGAAGATTGAGCGACGGAACTATCGCCCAGAGCGGCGCCCCGATTATCTCTTCAGGCTCGTACAACAACAGCGCTACACCGGCAGCAGGCCAGGCAGTGGGCGTCTACAGATTATTGGGCGGCAGAGGATTCAGCAACACCAGGACCGCTGGAGTCAACTTCAGCGTGGACCCGCCGACAGCGGTGGCTCCCTCGACCTATAACCAGACGGAGGTAACCAACCAGGTTAAAGTAGCCTATGGAAAGGGCATGTCGGATTGGTGTGCAAACTGCCACACGAATATGCACACGAACAGCGGCAGGCTGGTTCACCCTGTGGGACAGAATATAGGTTCCACCATCGCTGGTAATTACAATTCTTATGTAAAATCCGGCGACTTGACAGGCGTGCAGACCTCCTCTTATCTCTCTTTAGTCCCGTACGAAGAGAATAGCACCGATTACACCGCACTTAAGGCAGCGGCATTGAACAATGCACCGACCTATGCGGGTCCTGCCTCGAACTCACAGGTTTCATGCATTTCCTGCCACAGGGCACATGCTTCAGGCTGGCCCGAGATGACCAGGTGGAACAATGAAGGTGAGTTTATCACCAACAACGGTCTCTGGCCGGGCACCGACACTACACCTACGGTTCCCCAGTTCGCAAGGGGTCGTTTAGGCGCCGAGACAGCAGCAGCCTACTATGACAGGCCGGCGACTCAATTTGCCACCTTCCAGAGATCTCTGTGCAACAAATGCCACGCCAAAGATTAATCCGGTTCAATCCGGAGAGTCTTTGATTCAGTAGCCTTGGAGAGGGTCGGTAAATCGGCCCTCTTTTTTTCCTGATCGTTGCAATGTGGGTTACAAGGTGCTATGTTTAAATAAGTCACATGGCGCTTATTAGGGAGGGGAATTTGAAAATATATTTATCTGCCCTGATCCTTGCTGTTCTGTTTTTCTGCGGCTGTCAGACAATCCCTGTTCAGGTAAAAGCCCCTCTTGAGAACGAGGGCGAGGTGTATCTCTATATCAGGACCTTCCCACAGGACTCGGAGAGACTGCGCTTCTCCATCGAGGGTGTTTTCGCCGTTGGGGACGAAGGAACAGAATATCCTCTCTCGGTCAGGCTTTCCGAATTCAATGTCAGGGAAATAAACAGGCAGAGGCTGGTTGCTTTCGGGGCATTGCCCCCGGGCCTATACTCCGGACTATCCTTTAAGGTGAAATCTGCAATATTGCAGACCTCTGAGGGAGATGCAGAGCTCCTTGTGCCTGAAAAGCCCGTCCGGATTGATTTCCCCTTCAGGGTGGAGAAGAAAAGGTCCATGGTCATATCGACTCAATTCAGATATGCGGAATCCATCCAGGGCGGATTCAGCTTCAGCCCATCTTTCTCGATGCTCATTCCCGAAAGACCTCTTATAAGCCTGATGGGATTCGTCTCAAACTCAGGCTCGAACAATGTGACCGTCTTTGACAAGAACAAGATGGAAGTGACAGGTGTCATCTCGACGGGCAGCGGCCCTAAGGGGATGGCGATCAGTCCCGATCGCGCAAGGGCATTTGTGGCGCTTTCGGGGGAAGATTCAATAGAGGCGATTGATATCGCCGGCGGCAATGTACTCAACGATATCCGGCTTAGTGCGGGCGACAGGCCCCTGGAGATAGCCCTGACTCCGGATGGAAGAATACTCCTCTCCGCCAATAGCGGCTCGAACACCGTCAGTATCATTGATGCAGTCTCTTCTATAGAGACTAGCAGGGTCCAGGTTGGGGATGGGCCGCAATCGATCGCCATCGATCAGACAGGCAGGCGGGCTTTTGTCTTTAATAACACTGCCGGCACTATATCGCTCATAGACATTCCCTTAAGAGCGGTTGCGGCGACGATAGCGACCGAACCCCATCCGATAAGAGGCCAATTCAACAGGAGGGGAGACAGGCTGTACGTGATCAGTTCGGGGTCTCCATTCCTTGTCATCCTCGACCCGGCGACCTTGTCGGTGACAAGGAGGGAATTCGTGGGAATGAAAATGAATTCCCTGAAGGTCGATACCAGGACAGATCTTTTTTATATCGGGAAAAAATTCGATATGGACCTTGCTGCTTACGACCCCTTCTCTCTGGTTGCCGTCGATTATATCAGGACGGATGGTGCGGTTGATTACATGTCCATCGACGGCGAAGGGAATTATCTTTTTCTCGTAACACCGGAACGGGGAACCGTATCAGCCGTCAACCTCGTAAGCAGAAAGACAGCCGCCATTTTAGACGTTGGGGAGATTCCATATTGGGTGACCATGCAGGGCGAACGCTAGATACTTCGTGACAGGAAGGATGGCACCGGGAGACATCGGCTTATGTCGTCTATCGGGGGGTGTTTATTGAGACGGGTCTTTATTATTTTCTATCACTGTCTGATCTTTGCGTTCATTCCCGCACTTGCCTGCGCTGACGGGATAGAGGGATACCTTGATTACAATTACAGTGGACTGACTTCGGAGACGAAACTCGCGCAGGGAGAGACTACCTCAATCAAAACCAATACCTTCATTCAGCAATACAACGCAACTCTCACGAGAACTATCTATCCAAATCTGAGGCTTCTTGCAAACGGCATATTCGAGAAAGACATCACGAAGGCGAACATCGACGGCGATGAGACAACCTCAAAAACAACAATCGTGAGACCTCTCCTCGATCTTACCCTGAAAACTCCGTTCTATCTTGCCGGGGTGAATTACAACAGGAGAGAGACCAAGAATGAATCCTCAGGAGTTCCTTCCCAGACGAATGTGAACGAGCAGTATTCTGCCCTGTTCGGGTGGCTGCCGGTTGGTTTCCCTTCAGTAGACGTCCGCTATACACGAACAAATACATTCGATAAGTCACGCCTGGTTCAGGACACTAAGGATGATTTTGCCCAGGTCAGTTCAAACTATGAGCCGATGAAAAACCTGCTGCTCAGGTATCAGGGCACATACCGTGACACGAACGACAAACTCAACCAAATCGAGACAAAGGAACTGTCCAACAACGGCAAGATCAATTATGACGGAACATTTTTCAAAGACAGGGTTACTGTTTCTACAAGTTATGACATAACCAGGAGGGTTACCGATATCACTACCGCCGGCACTGGTGAAGTGAGTTTCCCTTTGCTCAGATTCGCAGGGCTTTTCCTCCTGGACAACACTAATACGCCGACCCGCAACACACTTAATCCCACGCCCTTCCTTATTGACGGAGATAAGGTCGGGACAGGCGGCAACCTGATCGATCTGGGGTTCGCACGCACTCTTGCCGGTGACACCAATCAGAGGAACATAGGTCTTAATTTCGGCAGTATAGTTGAATTGAATGCGCTTCGCGTGTGGGTAGACAGGACGCTGCAAGGTACTACGCCCAATAGTTTCACCTGGTCTGTCTTCATAAGTCCCGACAACTTAAACTGGGTTTCTGCGGCAATAAATTCAGTAACCTTCGGTCCCTTCGAGAACCGTTTTGAAATCAGAATAGCGAACGTTCAGACACAATATATCAAAGTGGTGGCTCGGCCGATCGCGGTGGTCCCCCAGCCGGACGCAAACCAGATATTCGTGACAGAACTCGAGGCATTGATATTCCGACCCGTAGGAGATGTGAAGGGGGAGACCACGACGACTACCCAGATTTTCAATCTTTACACCAAGGCGCGAATCCTGGACAACCCGTATCTGTTCTACGATCTCTCATATTACTTTGTGAAATCCCGCGGACTCATTTCGACGTTGACATCAACACTCGCAAACGGCCTGAATGTCTCCCACCGCTTCAGCGATATATTTACGGGCACTTCAAGGGTAGCCCGCGAGGACGGACGTGAGACTCGTGGAACGGTATCTGCATATACCTATACAGCAGCACTCAGGGCGGTCCCGTACCGGACGCTGAGCCACAGCATCACCTTTAACGGGAGAGACGAAACAAATCCGGACGGGAACCTCAGGAGGAATACTGTTTCGCTGTTCAATACTGCTGATCTGTACAAAGGCGTCAGCATGTTTGCAGGCGGGGGATACAGCTTGTCGACCCTCGAAACGGGCAGGAGAGAGACCGGCACGTCTGTCAATTTCGGATCAAGTATCATCCCCAATGATAAGATTACGTTGACGCTCAATTTCACCTCTTCAACGACGGAGGACACCGGGGCCGATCTGCCCGCAACCTCGACTGTCACGACAAGGGAGGACATTACGATTGCCTATCATCCTGTACAAACAGTCTACATTTCAGCATCCCTGAGCAAGCTGAAACAAAATGACAAAAAGGATACGCTCAAAAATTACAGCATAGACTGGTCTCCCTTTCCGGGCGGCGCTTTGCAGTTCACCTTTTCCTATAACGAAAACCTGAGGACCGAAGACAACAGCATAGACAAGGTAATCAGGCCGTCCGTCCGGTGGAACATTACGAGCAGGAGTTTTTTGGACGCATCCTATCTGATAGTCAAAAGTGAATCAGATGTGCAGAAGGTCGACACGAAGATTTTTAACGTGCACCTGAGAATACCATTTTAGGCGATTCGACGTCCGAAGATTGCCAGAACGCAATTTTGATTATAGAATATAGAAATGAACTAAGGGGAATTCATGAAATCTCTCAAAAGGGTCGTTCCAATACTTCCGGCTGTTTTGATTGTCGTCCTGCTTGCTTCCTGTTCCGCTTTTCGCTCGGGTGGGACCTTTCATGATTCGAACATGGATTTTGGCGCCATTCAAACTGTAGCCGTTATGCCGTTGACCAATCTTACAAGGGAACAGCTGGCGGCTGAACGGGTCAGGAATGTCTTCACTGCATCACTCTTGTCAACGAGGGGCATGTATGTTATCCCTCCCGGTGAAGTAGCACGGGGAATTTCGAGGTCTGCTATAACGGACGCTGCGAACCCCTCTCCCGAAGATGTAGTGAAATTTGCCGGAATTGTAAAGGTGGATGCCGTCATCACCGGCGTCGTCCGGGAGTATGGGGAGGTCCGGTCCGGTACTACTGCCGCCAACGTGATATCGGTGAGCATGCAGATGATGGAAGCACAGACCGGAAGGATAGTCTGGTCGGCTGCCACCACAAAGGGAGGAATCGGCATCGGGGCAAGACTCTTCGGAGGAGGAGGCAATCCGATGAATGATATTACCGAAGCTGCTGTGGGTGATCTGCTTGACAAACTCTTTAAATAAGCACATTTGTCTTTTCCTGATCTTTCTCCTTGGGGGGTGCGCCTCGGTACCCGAACAGGCTGTCAGCCATAGGGACCCAGGCCGGAAGAAAGCGCTTATTGCAGTGCTGCCGGTCGAAAATCTGAGCGGCACGGGTGCACCCCTAAACGACATAAGGAATTTACTGCTGGAAAAACTGAAGCGCCGGGATATAGAGGTCATGAATGATGCGGAACTCGAAAAGTTCATGGCAAGAAACAGGATGAGGTACATCGGCGGCTTGAGTCCCGATGCGGCACGGGCATTCAAAACGCAGGAAGGTATAGATGCGGTGCTCATTATCTCTCTCGAGCTCTACGACGTCACTTCTCCGCCGAAAATCGCGTTCTTCATGAGACTGGTTTCTACTGCCGATACGCCCGAGATCTTGTGGATGGAGAGCACCGGAATGACTGGAGATGATTCGCCGGGACTCCTTGCGCTCGGTGAAATAAATGATCCCCTGGAACTTAGGGAAAAAGCCATGAGCAGGCTCGTTAAATCCCTGTCGAAACATCTTGCGGACGGCAGGGAAGGGGAGGCAGAAAAAAGGCCGGCGAAAAAGTTCTCGCCCAAGATCTCTTACCGCTCTCCGATCCTGAATCCCGGGGGGAACTACTCCATAATGGTCGTTCCCTTTTTGAACGCAGGCGACAGGAAGAATGCCGGAGAACTGATGGCCCTCCATTTCATTGAACAATTCAGGAGAGCGGGGAATTTCAGGATCGTGGACCCGGGGGCCATAAGACAGGGACTCCTGGATCTCAGGATCATTATGCAGGAAGGTCTTTCGCTGGCCGATGCCGATGCCCTTTTCAGCATCATAGACGCAGATCTGATCCTTACGGGAAAGGTTTTCTCCTATCAGGATTATCGCGGTTTGACAGGGACCCCCAAGGTCGATTTTTCGACTATCGTTATAGAGAAAAAGAGCCGCGAGGTCGTCTGGTCTTCGGACAGCTATAACCAGGGTAATGACGGCGTCTTTTTTTTCGATTTTGGGCAGGTTAACAGTGCGCACTCGATGGCTTCCCAGATGGTGACGAATATCATCGGACGGATGTCCAGGGGATGAAATACGCAAGAGCACACGGAAAATGTTTTTAAGGCCATACCTGGTGGGGGGGGATAATAATCATGAATGACAGAAAGAGGCGTTCAATGAAGAAGGATATGTTGCCGCTGGTTTTGGCTGCGGTCCTGATAGTCGGGATGGCGGCATATGCTGCTTCCGACGAGAAATCCGTTTTGCCGGAACAGCAAATTGCAGAGGCGGAAGGCCAGGACATGGTTACCCTCAAAGTCCCACTGTTCTCGGCGAAGTTTGCATCCATGCCCGTCGCTGTTGTGAATGGAGACCCTATCACCCTTGAGGATTTCAAAGATTCGATAGGGTCGATGCACAGTGACGTAAAGGAGGGAAAGACGGCCGCCGGGAAGAATTATCCGGCACTCCTGAACCGTCTGATCACGGTGAAGCTAATCCTGCAGGAGGCCAGGAACATCGGGCTTGATGAACTGCCCGAGGTAAAAGATGCGATCGCTTCCTATTCCAGGATTACTTTGCTGGAGCTTTTCCAGAAGAATAAAGTGAAAGATGTGAAGCCTGATGAAAAGGTGCTCGATAAAATTTACAAACAGATGGTAAAAGAATATAAGGTCAAATCCGCACTCTTTGATAAAGAGGAGGATGCGCGCAATGTCGAGGGGCAGGTCGGCAGTGGTGGTAATTTTGATGAATTGATCGACAAGGCGGTATCGGCAGGCGTTTTAAAGGTCAGGAACGAATCGCAGTTCTTCAAGAGCAAAGACATGCTGCCCCAGGTCTCGAAGGTCCTTTCGGAGATGAAAGAAGGTGCCATCAGTCCGGTAATCCAGGTGGGACCGGGATTTGCGATCTTCAGGCTTGATGAAGTGAGGTATCCCGATGACCCGGCAGCGATGGCGCAGGCACGTCAACAGGCCGTGAGAATAGAACGGGTGAAGGCAATGGAGGCATATAACAAGACGCTGGCGAAGAAATATGTGAAAGTGAAGAAGTCCGCTTTCGATTCGCTCAACTATGAAAAGGGGAATATCGAAAAACTTCTGAAAGATAAACGAGGCATCGCCGACATAAAGGGAGACAAGCCTGTGACCGTCGGAGAATTGACGGAAGCCCTCGCAATGAAATTCTACCACGGCGTCGAAAGCGCCAAGAGCCTGAAGAAAATGAACGATAAAAAGGCCGAGATCGCTCAGGAGGTTTTTGCCAAGAGGGTCTACAGACTTGAGGCGGTCAGACAGGGCATCGACAAGTCCGAGGAATTCGGGAACATGGTTAAAGACTATCGGGATTCGGTGATCTTCGGGGCTTTCATCCAGAAAGTCATCGTGCCGGATATCAAACTGAGCAACGACGAGCTCAAGGAATATTACGCTAAACATGTATCGGAATTTTCGTTTCCCGAGATGATGAGGATACGGGCGCTGGCCTTTGGAAAAAAAGAGGATGCAAACATCGCCCTCGAAAAACTGCGAAAGGGGACGGACTTTCAGTGGCTCTCCGACAATGCCGAGGGCCGTATCGAGAAGGGGGCAGACGAATTCTCCCGGCTCGGAAGCGATCTCCTGATCGTTTCGGAATTGCCGGAGGATATACGCAGGTCTGTCGAAGGTGCGAAAGCGGAAGATTCCAGACTTTATAACGGCAAAGGCGGCTATATTTATGTCCTGTACATCAAGGAGAAGGTCCCGGCAAGCCCCCAGCCTTTCGATGAAGTAAAGGAGGCTATTGCCGGCAGGATATATAACGAAAAACTCGGCAAAGCCGTGGAGGAATGGGCTGACAAGCTAAGGAAAGCATCGGATGTAACAGTGTATGTGACCGGTTTTCCCAAAAATTAACTTCAGGGTGTGAGAGCGATGCAAGGGGGTAAAGGTGAAACATAGAACAATATTTCTTGGCTTGATCGTTCTTTTGGGTCTGGCTGTTCTCGGTTATTCCGTCGTCACGGCTGCGGAGAAGAAATTCACCCGCAAAGACTGCCTCGACTGTCACACAAAATTTGCCGATAAATACATCGGGATGAAAGATGTTCATGCCCCTGTCAAGAACAAGAAATGTGAAGATTGCCACCTTCGGCACGGGATAGTGCCGAAACTTATCCTCAAGAAAACCGGGAATGACCTCTGCTTCACCTGCCATGCTAAGGAGAAAATAGGCATGGATAAACCCAGGATTCACACCGCGTTAAAATCGGGAAAGTGCACGACCTGTCATGATCCTCATGCAGCCCAGGCGAGCAATCTGCTGAAGGCCGAGGGCAGCGAACTCTGTTATCAATGCCATAAAAAGGAGAACTTCGAAAAGAAGGTTGTTCATAAGGTGCTGCAGGCGCAAGGATGCAAGGCTTGTCACGCGTCTCACAGTTCGGCAGAAAATAATATGCTCGTAAAAGCCCCCATCCCGCTCTGTCTCTCCTGCCATGATGCAGCAAAGGGTTCCTTCAAAAAGGCCCATGGAGAATACCCTGTTGAAACGAAATCATGCACTATATGCCACAATCCTCATTCGTCTCAGCAGCCCAAGCTTTTAAAGACCAGCGTCCACAATCCGGCTTCCAGCGGCAGTTGCGACTCATGCCACAAGGCTGCCGGCTCTCCCAAGCCCTTCGAAACGATACAGCGCGGCGGCGAGCTTTGCTCTCAATGTCACGACTTGAACGGGTTGAAGGGCGGCGGTGCGGTTTCTCACTCGCCGTTTGCAAAAGGAATGTGCACATCTTGTCACAATCCGCATGATTCCGAGAATCAAAAGCTGCTCACGGGTGACGGCAATAAATTATGTTTCATCTGCCACGCCGGCAAGGATACAAAAAACGCCTTTTCCCATCCTGCTGTTGCTAAAGGAAAGGGATGTCTTTCATGTCATGCGCCTCATGCGGCGAAGTTCCCGAAGCTTCTAACTGCTAAAGACGGCGAACTTTGCTTCACATGCCATGCAAAACAGAAGGAATCCCTGAAGGCTAAAAACGTCCATCGGCCCTTCGGCCAGGATATGTGCAGCACCTGTCATGATCCCCATGGTTCCAATTTCAGTGGAATGATGAAAGACCGTATGGACAAGGTCTGCTATTCTTGCCATACCGATGCCGAAGCGAGGTTTGTAAGAAGCTATATGCATAAGCCCGTTGCCGATGCAAGCTGCAATTCGTGCCACAGCCCGCACTCCTCCGATGCTGCGAAATTCCTGAAGGGGGAAGTGACCGCGCTCTGTGCGACTTGTCATGCCGACTTCATGAAAGAAGTCCAGGGCGGAGCGAATCATATGCCATTCTCTCAAGGCATGTGCCTCACCTGCCACGATGCACACGGCAGCAATGTGAAAGGGGTGCTCGTCTCGACGCAGGACAAGCTCTGTTTCACCTGCCACGAGGAAATGGCCAAAGGCTTGAAAGGCAGCAAAAGCACTCATGGGCCGGTGTTGTCTGGAGAGTGTTCAAAATGTCACAGTCCCCACAAATCGAAGATAAACGCGTTACTGTTGGCTCAGAGTCCCGATATCTGCCTGGCCTGTCATAAAGACCTCAAGACGAAGATGGAAAAGGAAAAGGCCCATTCTCCTGCTGCGCGGGATTGCATGAGATGCCATAAGCCGCACAACTCCGTTGAAAATGCCCTGCTGGTCAAGCCGGTGCAGCCATTGTGCGGAGAATGTCATGAGCTGAAGGGAGAAGCCTTCAGCAAGTCCCACCTCTCGATCGATCCCATGGCGATGAACTGCGTTAGCTGTCATACTCCTCATGCATCGAAGAGTCCGAAGCTTTTCTGGGATAACGAGCATCCTCCGTTCGCTGGTGGATCGTGCGAAGAGTGCCATGTAGTCGGTAAGAGATAAAGGAGCTGCCATGAGACTGAAATCCGGAATATATTCTGCAATTTTGGCATCGATTATCCTTGTTTTCGTTTTTTCACAGACTGATGCGCAGGAGAAATTCAAACTGAAGCCAGGGGCTAAGGGAAAGGTCTGCATCACCTGCCATGCCGATTTTCAGGAGAAATTGAAAAGTCTTTATGTCCATACACCTGTCAAAACCGGAGACTGCACCGGCTGCCATAGCCCCCATGCGTCTTCTCACGGTAAGCTGCTGGCGGCAGATCCTAACAGGATATGCTTCAAATGCCACAGCAAGATCTTGCCTGACAGCGCGGTAAGTTCTCATAAAGTGGTCTCGGAAGGAAACTGCGTAAAGTGTCACGACCCGCATGCTACGAATAACAGGTTCGTTCTGCTAAAACCGGGCAACGACCTATGTTTCGGGTGCCACAAAAGCCTCGGAGATTCGATATCGAAGGTGAAATTTAAACACAGTCCGGTGCAGAAGGGGTGTACCGTATGCCATAATCCACATGCTTCTGCCAGGGGACCACATTTATTGAAGGAAGAAGCTAAGACGCTTTGCCTGCAGTGCCACAAGACAGACAAGGGCTCTTTTGCGAGCAGGCATATGGGATATCCTGTGGCTAAAGGCCGCTGCACCACCTGCCATGCGCCTCATGGATCCGATGCGGGCGGCCTGCTGTATGCGAATGTGCACAAACCGGTTGCCAACAAGCAATGCAGCCAGTGCCATGAAGCACCGACCTCCTCCAATCCCTTTGCAACAAAAAAGGCAGGATATGAACTCTGCAAGGGGTGCCATAGTGCTATGGTCAATGACACTTTCAACAAGAATCGCATTCATTGGCCGGTTGTGAGCAATAAAGGCTGCTCATCCTGCCATAATCCCCATGCTTCTCCGGAAAAAGGTCTTTTGAAGGCCCCGATGCTGGGTTTATGCGGTAATTGCCATGCGGATACAATAGCGAGGCAGCAGAAGTCTCAGACCAAACATCCACCGATCAGCGAAGGGAACTGCACGGCCTGTCATTCTCCTCATTCTTCGGACAATGCTTTTATACTGAACCAGGCTTCTGTGATCGACCTGTGCGGAACATGCCATGACTGGCAGAAGCATTCGACCCACCCGATCGGTGAGAAGTTGAGGGACCCGAGAAACAAGAATCTTTTTGTGCAGTGTCTGAGCTGTCACAGGTCTCACGGAACTGAAAACAAGAATTTTATCTATTTTGCGCAGATCGGCGAGATGTGCACTCAGTGCCATGCGCAGTACAAGAGGTGATACGATGAAAACACGAATCATAACAGGCATCATGGTCACAGCGCTTCTGCTTCCGGCCCTGGCATTCGGTGCGGCGACAGCCAAGCTGCGGCACGTTGTATCTATATATTTGGACGCCAAGGAAGGCATGATCAATCTTCCCCAGGGCGTTGCAGCCAGGGGAACCCTTGTTGTGGTTGCTGATTCCGCCAACGGCCGGTTGCTGAAATACACCTTCCAGGAAGGGATCCTCAAGGGAGGGGATGAAATCAGGGTTACCGAAGTCTCTTACCCTGAGCAGGTCGCGATAAGTTCCAAAAATGAAATCTTTGTCCTCGACGGGAAGCAGCGCCGGATAGCGCGAATCGGTGCCGAGGGATCATTCAAAGGGTTTGTTAAAGCCGAGGGTGTACCCGGCACTTCCGATTTTATGCCGATGAGCTTCAGACTCGACAACGCGGACAACCTCTACATACTGGACATCTTCTCAGCGCGGGTACTGGTGCTGGACCCGGCAGGCAAATATCTGAAGAGCGCGGATTTTCCGGAGCAATACGGCTTTATCTCCGATGTCGAAGTCGACTTCAGAGGTACTGTATTCCTGCTAGATTCAGTTAAATCCACGGTTTATTCTCTTGCCAGGGATGCAAAAGAATTTACCGCGCTCACCAGGAGTTTAAAGGATGATATGAATTTTGCCGTAAATATGGCGGTCGACGCCAAAGGCTTTCTTTACATCGGCGACCAGAACGGAGGTGGGGTCGTAATAATCGGTCCGGACGGGTCTTACCAGGGCAGGCAGTTAGGGTTTGGATGGAAGGAAGGGCTGCTCAGGTACCCTGCCCAAATGGCGTTTAACGAAAAAGAGGATTTTTTTATAGCCGATAGAAACAACAACAGGATACAGATATTCTCGCTGATAAAATAACTCCGATCAAAGGTTGGAAGAAATCGAATGATGTTGATGAAAAGAATGCTCTTACCGGTCCTTTTCTGTTTTATTTTCGCCGGCATGGCCTATGCCAAAAAGGTCGTGCCGCCTGAAGAATACGGCAGGGTGGTCATTAACAACTATTCTGCGCGCGCGGGAATCGCTCCTGTTGTTTTCGACCACTGGCTGCACAGGTCCAGGTTCACCTGCCGACTCTGCCATGTTGACATAGGCTTCGCCATGCAGGCCGGGGGGACGAAGATACAGGCGGCGGACAACAGCCACGGCCTGTATTGCGGGACTTGTCATAACGGCACCCGGGTATTCAATAACAAACCGATCTTCAAATCCTGCCCGGAGAAGACAACAGGGACGGAGAGAGACAATTGCGACAGGTGCCACTCCCTGGGCAAGAAGGTAAAAAAGGAGTATGAATTCAGGAGCTATACCAAGAAATTCCCGAAGAAAGGGCTGGGCAACGGCATCGACTGGGATGAGGCTGAAGAGAAAGGATTCATCAGGCCGGTCAATTTCCTCGAAGACGTATCGATCAGGAAACCGCCGCTAAAGGTGCAGAAAGACTTCTCTATCGAATCAAAAGGGACCTGGATGTCGGACGTGATCTTCTCTCATAAGAAGCATGCTGTGTGGAACGGTTGCGAGGTCTGTCACCCGGAGATTTTCCCGAGCGTCAAGAAGGGCACTACCCGGTACAATATGTTTCAGATATACGAGGGTGAATACTGCGGAGTATGCCATATCAACGTGGCTTTCCCGCTTATCGAATGCCAGAGGTGCCATACAAAACCTGTCCGGTGACGCTATGCGGACGGACCTTCCTCATCCAGCAGCATTTTTGCGAGCATTTTCATTTCGGACAGGGCGAAAGGTTTTTCGATAAAATAGTTCGCCTCCATCATCATAAATCCTGTTGCGTCGACGCTGATTGGCGGCACGGTCATGATCGCGATCTTTGTTGCCGGCGAAAGTGACCTCAGATGTTTTATGACCTCGATGCCGCTGATATCAGGGAGACATATGTCCAGCAAGCATAAATCATAGAAATGAGAAAAAATATCAGTCATTGCGTCGCTGCCATTCGCCACGAGTGAGACTTCAACCGGATAGCGGCAAAATACCTTTTTCAGACTGTGCCGTATCAATTCATTATCATCAATTATCAATATCCGTTTCACGGGAATATTCTCGCAAAATTCATACCACAATCTGATATTCCGTAACTGCTTAATCTTTATGAATTTCAAAGAATTAATTTCGAAGGGCTGCAGCTAACGGTAATATCGGCGACGAATGTGGTGAAATTGCTTGCGACCAGCGGTTATTACGCTACACAGGTCTTGCCGCGTAATTCGCAGCTTGATAATCCGGGTGTCGATATTCAGTGCACTGTTGCAGGATTGTCGAGGGCTGTCGATCCATTTCCGTCCAATGCGGCATGGCAGACTTGATTGGCACAGGATTTGATATATGTTAAAGAGGGGCTGCATGAAAGAAAATATGTTCAGCCTGGGAAGGATATCTGCCCATGTCAAGAAGACTCTGAACTGTCAGGCTGTTAAGAGGCGTGCGTGGAGTGGATGGGTTGACGGCAGAGGAATGGACTCCTGCTTTTAGACAGAAGGCACTGCGGGCGGGTCCGAACAGGTGTCGTACTTTCACCGGCACGCCTGCAATTTTACCACATGGCGGGTGAATCTGAACCGTTTATTGTATGGATGAGAAAGGAGGAGGGAATATGGA
>JBGOVD010000092.1:0-7163 GCA_041477935.1 Dissulfurispiraceae bacterium
GTCAACTATTTTAACATAAGAAGTTTACAATGGAAACGGATGGTTATTTTGTTCAATAAAACGTTAAAAAACATCTTAATCCTTTAATTTCATCATTATTGTATGTTAAGTTATAAGCATGTCGAAACTTTTTAGGGCGAAGAGGGAAGATCTCGGCAGGAAAATCAACGAAGTTGCCACGAGTACGCGCATAAAAGAGAGTTGTCTGGCCGCAATAGAGGAAGAGGACTATGACAAGCTGCCTATAGAAGTATTTGCGCGCGGTTATATCAAGGAGTATGCAAAATATCTAAGTTTGCCTGTCGAAGACGGTCTCTCGCCTTATGAGAAATACCTTGAAATGAAGAGGGGTCCTAAAGAAAAAACCGTTGTGACCTCAACTTCCGATCTTCCCGCAGGCGTTATTCAAAAGGGCATTGAGAAATTCCAGGAACTGAAAACAGACGAGGCGTTTTGTAAGGAAGTCAAAGTCCGGCCCGTTCCTTCCCAATCCGTCAATAAACCGGAAATTGTAAAAATATCCGGTAATAAATTTTTATGGAAGGGCATCCTTTTGCTCTTCGTAGTTCTCGCTATTGCATATCAATTCGTTTCGTCGAGAAATGCAGAGCAGGAATCACGGGTTGTACCGATGACGCAGCAGCCGCAACCGCCGCAGGATAACTCTCCAAATGTTGCGCTTCCGCCTGCCTCCGTTTTGCCGGCGACTGACGAAATAAAACCCCCCGTGATTGTGCCCGGGAAAAAAAGACATGAGCTGGTGATCTCGGCTGAAGATACTTCATGGGTGCAGGTCATCATGGACGGTTCCGAAAAGAAAGAATCGCTTTTGAAGCGAGGTGAAAGCATGACAGCCGAAGCCGACAATAACATAAGTGTTATCGTTGGCAATTCGGGCGGCGTTTCGCTGAAGTTCGACGGAAAAGAATTACCTGCCGGCAAAAATGGAGAGGTCCTGAGACTTACGCTTCCGGAGAAGCCTAAGGTCGAGAAACCGGCCCAGGATATTTTACCCCCTGCGCCTCAAAAGCCATCACCTGCTGTGAAGCGGGAAACCGCTACTCCCAAGAAGTTGTCCGACGAAAAAGCCATGCAAAACAAATTGCCGGAGCAGCCCGCCTCGACAATCAAGCCCTGACCAGGCGTCAATGAAGATAGGTTCTGTCAGTGACTACATCAACCGCAAGACAGTCATCATTTTTTTGCTTCAGTTCATTCTTGTCGTAAGCCTGCTGGGCTACAGGGCATGGACCGATTCGAGTGCCGAGTGTATAAGATGCCATTCAGACAATGAAAAGATGAAACGGGATGGCTATCCGCAATTTTATATGACACAAAAGATGGTCGAGACCGAGAGCAAGCATCCTTATGTGCAATGCCGCGATTGTCATCTCGGCAATGGGCGGGCAAAGGACCCGGGAAAGGCGCATGAAGGGATGCTCAGGCCCATGCTCGTAAGCGATGCCGGTGAAGTGCTGGATCGGAAAACCGTATATCCCAAGGCGTTAATTCCGAGAGGCGATGACGCCATCAGACAGCTACTCCCCCAGGGAAAAGAGAATGGATCGTACTCGCCTTTCTCTGAGGTCAGAAATGTACTCTGGCATGACAGGGACAGGGCCAGTTTCAATTTCGACCCGGAAATAGCCCGTAAAACCTGCGGAAAATCGAACTGCCATCCCGACCAGCTGAAGCAATTCAATACGACTATAATGGCCACGAATTTCAGACAGCGCACTATGCGGACCTGGCTGGAACCGTACGGGCCTCAAAATTGAGGCCCGTCCTTCGCAGACGTGCCTCCGGCGGAGGTACTGAAAAGTTCGGGTTTCTCTTTCAGAAATACTGAAGACATTCAAAAGGAGATCAACGTCCCATTTTCAAAAGAGCAGGCGATAGCTAAACAGAAATATTGCAACGTCTGCCATGCCGGATGCCTGGACTGCCATTATGATCCGGACGTAAAAAAAGGACTTCATAATATATCCAGCAAACCGTCTTCGGCAAGCTGTTCAGGAAACGGAAGGGGTACGAGCATGTGCCATACCGGCGCTTTGCAGAGCCGCAGGGGAGGAACTTATATAGGCGGATCGTATTCCCTGCCCGAAGGCATGGCGCCGGATGTCCATTATAAGAAGGACATACACTGCGCGGACTGCCATACGACCGGAGAAAAAGGCATGGGTGATATGCAGCGAAAGGCCAATTGCCAGGATTGCCACCTCGAGATCGAAGACGCCCACGCAAAAAGCGTCCATAAAAACCTCGATTGTGCCGCATGCCATATCAATGAGTTGAGGGGATACCAGATCGTGATATGGGGGCCTGGAAAGGTTTCGGACAAGGACAATCCGTTCAAAAAGTATTCACTTTATTACGGGATACAGAGTCCGCCAATTTTAATGAAAGACCAAAAGGGCAAATGGATGGCGGTAAAGGTCTTCCCTCACAGTGCCGGGAATATCAAGCCGGACGTCAAACCATCAGAACAGGTGATGTTCCGCTGGCCAAAGGGAGAAACAAAGGACCCATATTATATTGTCGGGACCTTCAACGCAGCCGCCGACAACAAGCATCTGCTCTGGATCGAGATCCAGCAGGCGTCTCATCCCTTCGGCAAGGGCAGGTCGTGCGAAAGCTGCCATAAGGAGAAGCAGATAACCACGTCAAGATGGGAATATATGGATGATCAGGGGGCGGTGGATTCATTCACTGGAGGATACAGGATTGTGGCCGACAAGGAAGGCCTTAAAGTGACAGATATGAAGAGCGATCAGCCCATAAAAGCAGCGCCGGGATATAAGCTGGAGGATTTCGCATCGTGGCTCTATTTCAGGGACAAATGGCAGATGCCGGGCGATTTCTCTATTAACGCCGATAAGAAGAAATATGCCGACTATCTTTCGATGTCGAAAAGGCTGGAAAAGCAGATAAAAAATCTTGACGTCTATTTCAGGGACAGGGATGCTAAATCGAAGAGAAAGTATCTCGAAATCAAGGGTGAAGTCCTGCATAACAGCGACAGAGCACTTGAAATGCTGCAGGAATTTAAAAAAGATAAAGATATTAAATAACTTTAATGATGGTAAGGTAACACAATGATAACTAAAGATACAATATATCACTTTCTGAAGGAAAAAATATCCAGTCCGATAAGTTTCATGGAACTTGCTACCCGGCTGCGCCTCGATTCTCCGGGGAAAAGAGCGGCTAAGAAGATTCTGCGGGCACTTGTCAGCGAGGGCCAAATAGTCAGGACGAGGAAAGGGCTCTACGGCCTTGCTGAGGAAATGAGCCTTGTGACCGGATACTTTGAGGCCCACAGGGACGGATATGGTTTTGTGATTCTTGATAAGCCCGGAGAACGTGACGTCTTCGTTCCCGCCAGGGCGACATTCGGGGCAATGGATAATGACCGAGTGGTCGCACGAATGGAGAACAAGCGGCGAAGGGAAGGGCAGATAATCAGGATACTCGAAAGGGCATGCGCGAGAGTTGCCGGGACATTCGAGAGGGGAAGGGCTGCCTATTTCGTCAGGCCGAAAAGCAAGGCTGTGCCTTTCGATCTCTACATTTCCCCCGCAGACATAGGCCAGGCGGAAGACGGCGACAGTGTAATCGCCGAGATAATCAGCTTTCCGACGGACAAACGGCCTCCTGCCGGCAAGATAATCAAGGTGCTCCAAAAGCCGAAATCGCCTCTGGACGACATAGAGATGATCATAGACGAACTCGGGCTGCCGAGGCGATTTCCGCATGCAGTTGTGGAAGAGGCGAAGGAATTATATATTTCGCCCCCGGAAGAACAGTTTCAACTGAAGAGAAAGGACCTTCGCGGACTTAACACGGTTACCATCGACGGCGAACGGGCAAAAGACTTCGACGACGCCATATCGATAGCCAGGACTGAAGGGGGATTCCGGCTGTGGGTCCACATCGCAGATGTAGGGCACTACGTGAAATGGGACAGTCTGATAGATAAAGAGGCCCGAAAGAGGGGCACCAGCGTCTATTTCACCGATCGCGTCATTCCGATGCTGCCCAAAGAGCTTTCTGAAGATTTGTGCAGCCTGAAGCCCAGGGTCGACCGGCTTGCCTTTACCGTAGAGATGGTCTTCAATGAGAATGGCGAGCGTGTTTCCAGGAAATTCTACCCCAGCACTATTCACAGCAACGAAAGAATGACTTACACCGCAGTCAGGCAAATACTTGTCGACAGGGAACCGGCTGCCCGGAGCAGATATGAGGGACTTATCGGTGATTTCGAACTTATGGGCGAACTCTGCAATATATTAAAGGAGCGAAGGCTGAAGAGGGGAAGTCTCGATTTCGACCTGCCCGAGCCGGAAGTGCTTCTCGACATCAGGGGAAATCCCGAAGACATTATACGAGCAGAGAGAAACTTCGCGCATATGATAATCGAGGAATTCATGATCTCGGCCAATGAAGCCGTTGCTGAACATCTGGAGGGTCTGGAAACCCCAAACGTTTACAGAATACACGAAGAGCCCGACCCAATGAAGCTGGATGAGATCATCTCAGTAATTGCCAGGCTTGGCTTGATGTCCCATAAGAAAGGTTTGAAAACGAAGGACTTTTCGGCGCTTCTTAGCAAAGTCAAAGGCAGTGATGCCGAGGACGTTATCAATCACATGGTCCTGCGCAGCCTGAAGCAGGCGAAATATTCGACCACTAATATCGGACATTTCGGCCTGGCATCCGAAAGCTATTCCCATTTCACCTCGCCGATACGGCGGTATCCTGATCTCGTTGTCCACCGTATATTGAGGGAAATCCTTTCCAAAAAGCATCTGAGCGAAAAAAGGGCAAAAGAGCTTGAATCGGTTCTGCCGGACATTGCTTTCCATTCGTCACGGACAGAAAGGATGGCTGATGAGGCCGAGCGGGCAGTGCTTAATGTCATGAGGGTATGGTTTATGAAAGAAAAGGTGGGCGAGACGTTCGATGGAAAGGTAGTTTCTGTCACGCCTTATGGGCTTAAAGTCCGGCTGAAGGATGTTTATGTCGAAGGCTTTCTTCATGTCTCATATATGACCGACGATTTCTACGAATACGATGAAAAGCATATGAGCCTTAATGGCCTCAACCGGAAAAAGCGATTCACCATCGGCAAAGAGCTAACCGTGCGTATCGATCGGGTTGATATGGAAGAACGGGAAGTAGTGCTGGGGCTGTAGCTCAGCCCGAGAATCCATTTTAATAACAGCCAGGAATAATTATGCACCGCGAACGATATCTTACAGGTCTTTTGTTTTTCGTTTTTTTGCTATTAGCGGTCACAGCCATAAAGCCGTATGACAGAGCCACGTGGCTTATGGAAGTGGCGCCGGTCCTCATTGCGATTCCTGTTTTGATGTTGACCTATCGAAGGCTGCCTCTTACCACACTGTTGTACACCCTGATATTTTTACATGCCATTGTATTGATTACCGGAGGAGCATACACATATGCCCGCGTGCCTCTTGGTTTCTGGATGCAGGAAATGTTCTCATTCAGCCGTAATCACTATGACAGGATAGGCCATTTCTTTCAGGGTTTTGTTCCGGCCCTTGCAGCACGCGAGCTTCTCACAAGGAAGGGCTATGTTACCAACCAGCGAATGCTCGGATTCCTCTGCATATGCGTGGCGATGGCAATAAGCGCCTGGTACGAGCTTATAGAATGGGCGGCGGCCCTGATTCTTGGTCAGGCAGCCGATGAGTTTCTGGGTACACAGGGCGATCCGTGGGACACCCAATGGGACATGTTCATGTGCTTTGTCGGTTCGGTCACTGCCATGCTGACCCTGTCGCGACTTCAGGACAGGCAGATGAAAGGTATGGTTCGGACTGATCTGCAATCCTTCCTATCCGGGCGGTCCAACGATGACGTAAACTCCTCATAAATCAGTGCTTTGCCGCCTGAGCGATTATCCCGCATAAGCACTCTTTGGCCTGTCTGTAGTATAATGCTATGATTAAAAATTCGAATTGGAAGGTCGAGGTAATGTCTGAACTTACCCCGTTGATGAAGCAATATTTCGGCGTCAAAGAGCAGTATCCGGACGCGATCGTTTTTTTCAGGCTCGGCGATTTCTATGAGATGTTCGGCGAGGATGCAAAAATTGCCTCGCGTGTCCTCCAGATCGCCCTTACCAGCCGGGACAAGAGCAAGGAAGACCAGGTCCCGATGTGCGGCATCCCTCACTTTTCGGCAGATTCCTATATCGCCAAGCTTATCAAGGCAGGTCATAAGGTAGCAATTTGCGAGCAGGTGGAAGACCCGAAGCAGGCAAAGGGAATTGTCCAGAGGGAAGTTATCAAGGTAATTACTCCGGGCACCCATCAGCCTGACCAGCCCAAGGAAAACGCCTATATCATGAGCGTATTTCCTTACCAGAATACCAGCGGCATAACTGTAGCCGATATATCAACAGGAGAATTCGTTGTCTATGAGACGGATAAGCCCGTTGAAGATGAGATCAGCCGGCACGAGCCGAGAGAGATACTCTGTCCTGCAAGCATGAAAGACAACCTCTATTATAAAGAGGCATTTCTCGGTTATTACATCACCTATTATGACGACACCTACTTTGATTACACGGAATCCTACCGGAACCTCCTTAAACAGTTCAGGGTGGCATCGCTCGAAGGGTATGGCTGCGAGGGTTTGCAGGCCGGCATCTCTGCGGCGGGCGGCCTCATAAGTTATCTGCAAGAGACTCAGGGTGTCCTGACCTTCAAGAAAATAACGGTCCCCAGCAAGACGTCATACATGTTCCTTGATGCGGCCACAAAGAGAAACCTCGAGCTGGTCCATAATATCAAGGACGGCTCTGTCGAAGGGTCTCTGCTTTGGGTCCTCGACGAAACGCTTACTCCCATGGGCGGCAGGTTTATGAGAAATGCGATTGCAAACCCGCTTATTAAGCCGTCCGGGATCGTCGAGAGGCAGAGGGCGGTCGAGGCGATTATCGAGGATTATGAGCTTTTCGAGGAGTTGCGCTATACATTGAGAAAGGTGCAGGACATTGAAAGGTTGACCTCGAGGATTATTTCCCGGACGGCCGGACCGCGAGACCTGGTCGCATTGAGGGGATCGCTCGAACTGGTGCCCTCAATAAAGAAATCCCTGGCAAAGTCGACCGTAGAGAGCATAAACAA
>JBGOVD010000102.1:0-6982 GCA_041477935.1 Dissulfurispiraceae bacterium
AACGAGCCGCTATATAGGACCTTCACTTATTCCTGCCTCTTGCCCATTCTGGATAATTTTATCATAACCTCTATAATTGTACCATAATTGTTTCGACATAGCTTGTCAACAGTTTCATTATGCTTTGTAATTTTTATTAACAGCACCCGTTATATAATCTAACAGATATACCAGGTAAAACATATACATGGATAAGATTGTCTGGACATTCTCCGCTCCGAATTATGGTATTATTAACTGTAGCCATCATTCTTGAAATTCGGGAGGCCGTCATTGAAAGCTCCTCAACCAATAAATAAGAATGCACGGAACATTAACCTCTTGAGAAATATTCCCTTCTTTCAGAGTCTTTCAGATAAAGATTTTTCGGACCTTCAGCATATTTTCGTGGAGCGGCACTATGCCAGAAACAAGACAATCTTTCTGGAGGAAGACACCCTCAACTACATGTATATCATTCTTTCCGGGAAGGTCAAGGTTATACATTCAGGACTGGACGGCAAGGAGCACATCGTCGCCATTCACCAGAAGGGAGATTTTTTTGGTGAAATGGCCCTCCTGGATGGGAAAACCTCTCCTGCCACGGTCGTAGCGCTCGAAGACACCCTGATCGCCATCATATCAAGCAAAGATTTCGAAAAATACCTGCTGAAAAACGACAAGATATTGAGGCAGACGATTTCGATTCTATGCACGAGGCTGAGAGAGGCATGGATGATGATCAAGGTCCTGAGCCTTCCAAATGCCGAAGACAGGGTAAGGGCAGTCATTCTGATAGTCAGCGATTTTTATGGATATGCGGATGCGCGCGGCACAGTTCTCAGTTCCAGGCTCACGCACCAGAACATTGCCGACTATTCATTCGTATCACGGGAAACAGTAACACGACTGATGAACCGCTTTGCAAGAGACGGCGAGATAGAGGTGCTCGAAAATAAGGATGTAGTTCTGAGGCCGTCCTTTACAAAAAAGACTGTTGTTTTGTGACTGCCGTCACTTTGACCGGCCCTTTTTTACGGTATACTTTAATCATAGAAGCCATCCTGGGTGCGACTCAACACTTCAGTGGAGGAAAATAATCATGGACATCCTCACTCTTTGCGTGGTTCTTTTACCGATGGTAGCCTGCGCTTACGCCTTCTCGTTTAAGGCGTGAGTAATCGATTATATTTTCTTATTTCATATTTCTGCGTTATTAGCGCTGTACAGAAACAGTCAAACTCTGTCTGAATTGCGCCGTACGAAGTGATTATCTTACCTGCAAGTCCAGCATAATCTTTTCAGCCTTACCAATACTCCGTGCGTAATTGCGATATTTTTTTGTATTATAATTGCACCATGTGGAATGTACGTATGAGGGCTTCAAAGCAAACAGGGAACAAAATACCCGGCTCGAGCCGTCTCGAAAAAGAGAATGAGATTCATATTTCCGGAGCTGAGGGTATCTGCGAAGATTCGGATATATCGAAGATGGGCCGAATCTTCATCGACCGCGCATTATCACACTCCAGGGGCAAGCCTGATAAAATAACCATTACTATAGAAGAGATCAGGGAGAGACCCGTCAGTGCCCCACTCCTGCCGGTCAGAACCATTGAATGCTCTTCTCCTGAAGATGCCTGGTCATTCATCGCCGCCCAATTATCCGGACTCGGCGTATCCTCCAGGGCTTTTCGATCAGCACTGAAGGTGCTGAAATCGAACAAAACAATGAGAGGGGCTGCGCTCATATCAGCACTATCAGGCCGCCGAATGGAGCCCGACCGTATGCGTGGTGTAAGGGTATCTCGCCTCGGAATCGACGCTGAATCCGAAAAGAGACTGGCACGCAGACTATCACGACTTCAAATAAATAATCTAACAGTCAAAGAAGCCCTGATCCTGGCTTCAAAAGTAGCTTCATGCGCAGATATCGTTGCCGAGGTCTGCTTCTCGGATGATCCGGACTATACTACCGGATATTTAGCCTCCCGATCATTAGGATACTTGAGGACTACCAATGTCAAGCGTCCGGGTGAGATGCATGGCGGCAGGGTCTTCTTCATGAATGAGGAGAGCGACACGGAAAAAATCATTGCCTGTCTTGAAAGGAGACCTGTGATTGTGGTGTTCAGTCATGAGTAAAAGAATCATTATCATCGGCAATCCCATCGCAGGCGGCGGTGCGGAGAAAAAGATACTCATGGCTTCATCAATTCTTAAAGCCTCCGGAATAAATGCAGAACTCAAATTCACAGCGCGAAAAGGTGATGCTGAAGCCTTCGCTCGCGAAGCATCGAGGCTTGCCGATACAATGGTAATCGCGGCGGGAGGTGACGGGACATACAACGAAGTCGCAAACGGGCTTCTTTTTTCAGATACTCCCCTTGCGATACTCCCTCTGGGGACGACCTCCGTGCTCGCGAGGGAATTCGGCATCTCCCTGAACGCTGAGAAAGCCCTTGACGTAGCGCTAAATGGCAGGGTTGAGCGGGTCCACATGGGGAGGATTACATATCGCGTTGGAAATATTATTGATTCTGATCAACTGCAAGCCGCCCCGCCAGTCTCATCACGCCACTTCCTGCTTATGACCGGCATTGGATACGATGGCGCTTCAGTCTACGGCGTCAATGAACGCGTAAAGAAATATTCCGGTAAGACGGCCTATATAATAAGCGGCATCAGCGCTATCATAAATTACCGACCGGGTCTCCTGAGGATAAAGGCCGCGATGCTTGACCGACAGGATGTCGAAGGGGGCAGCTTTCGCATCCATCCGCGGTATTGCACAATCTCAGGCAATTCACTGGAATCAACGGGATATACCATCATTGTGAGCAAAGCCGCCTGTTACGGAGGAGATATGAAGATAACCCCTGATGCAAGCCTTACATCTCCATATCTCTACGTATTTTTATCGCACAAAAAGGGAAGACTGGATCTGGTCCGCTACCTCGCTGCCATAATCGGCGGCAAGGTCATGGACCTGAAGGACACCAGCTATTTCAGGACCGACAGCATAGAGATAGAAGGCGACAGCCACATTCAGATCGACGGTGATTACGCCGGCAAAACTCCAGCCAGGATAGACGTAGTAAAGAATGCGTTGAAGTTGATTGTACCGAATAGACCTTAGAGAGTTACATAATCAGTGAACGCCGCCTATTCCGGGTTCACTATCGACTTCAAGGCTGCAAGGTCAGTGATGACGATCTTGCCTTCTACATCCTTCAGAAATCCTGATTTCCTGAACCTGCTCATGACCCGTATCGAGGTCTCTACAGTAGTGCCCACCATTTCGGCGATGTCCTGCTTCGTAAGCCTCATCGTGATTTCGATTGCACCCGCAGCCGTCTTTTCACCTGTCTTTTCAGCAAGCTTGATAAGCAGTGCAGCGATCCTCGATTCAACCCGTTCCAGGGCTATGCTTTTCAGCGTGTCGGAAAACTCGCGGACCCTCTCGCCTAAATTGGCCGTGATGTCGTACATAAAATGAGGGAAGCGTTCTATAATGCCCATAAGATTGTGACGCGATATCCGGACAGCATCGCAATCTTCCATCGCAACAGCATTCGCCGGGTATGGAAAGCCCTTGAGTACCGCAAAGCCCCCGAATAAATCACCAGGGGATATCAGTTCGATTATGATCTCCTTGCCGTCATGGGACAATTTGGTGATCTTAACCTTCCCATCGACAAGGATATAGAACCAATTGGATTGGTCACCTTCCGAGAAGATGCTCTCTCTCTTCCTGAAGCTCTTACGTTCGATATACGAACCGATCTCTCCGATCTCTTCTTCGCTGAGACCGGAAAACAAAGGTATCTGTTTAAGATATTCTGGCTTATGCATTTTTAAAAGGTCTGCGCCCAGAGCGACAACGCAGGTTATTTTACCCTTAACACTGCTAATTTTCAAACTGCTGTAAGTTTATCCAAATAAGGTGTTTTGTTATTTCAGGCTCGCAAGATGTCTTTCAACTATTTGCTGCAGTCTAATCGGTGAAGTAGTCATTTTCATCAAAATATGGCGAACCGCCGGGAAAAACTTCTTGATCTTGTCCGGCGGTATTGGACGGGACGACAACACGACGGGTACTATGTGCCTCCACTCGCGGTTCATTCTTATTCTCTGGAGCATCATAAAACCTTTTCCTAACGGAGGGATACAGGGATCGAAGACTACCATGTCTACTTTCGACGATTTCAACAACTCAAAAGCCCGCTCGTCTGTTTCGGCCTCCAGCACGGACAAACCTGACTGCGTAAGAGCAGTCCTGTACAGCTTCCTCTTTGCCTCATTATTGTCGATTAAGAGTATAGTGCGCTCCGATTCTCTTGTTTGTTTGAGCTTTTGGTCTTCGATAAACCGGTCCAGCATAGTCCGTTGATCTTCCGTCTGGTCGACAAACATCACGCCGATGCCGACATTGTTATGATTATGAAGAACTGAGGCCTCAACGTTCAATATGACATTGTCGACAGGGAAGGACAGCTCGACAATGCTACCCGGTGTCGCACTGTGATGAGTGTAAGCAAATAGGCCGCCCGTACTAATATTTGCGCATCGGGCCACTATTTTCTTATCGATAGTAATGTTCTCACCGTGCCTGACACGGGATTTCTTTCTGCTGTCATCAGTCGTCATACAATTCGCCTTCTGCAATCAGAATTGCATATTCTTTTGCTATGGAGTAATCAGCAGCTTTAACATGCTCATTTGTATTTTACCTTTTCGAATTAAAAAAAGACTCTCTGGCCAGGATAAGTCCTCGCCAGTTGTAAAGTTTATAATGAGAAAACATTGTTTATCTCCTTTTCATGGCACTTACCCGTTAATATGTTATTGCCATTATACTGGCAAGCAAGTTGAATACTAACGCGAAACTGACAACAAGTGCATGAAATCATTCGGCGACAAAGGTCTATTATAAACCACTAGATATGTCTCTTCAGGACTGCCGCCCAGGAAAACAGCATTGGGCGCCGATTTCATCCGCTCTTTCAAACAGCAATGCCATCGCTGAATCATGATAATTTGATCCTGGAGCGCCGAGCCCTCGACACGTATCATGCACTCGTTCTTTTCAGCAAGACTAGTCATATGTTTGTCCATATCGGGCAATTCGTTTGCCGTAGCGTGGAAATTATTGTTCGATCCGCATGAGAGCATTGTAGTTCTCATGGCGACATGACTCTCCCATGCAGCCGAAGGCGGTCGAATCCCGACAATGTCGGCTTCGAGCCGTCGAATATCGTCATACAGCTTGTCCGAAATATGCTTCGTCCTCTCCCACGTCCTCTCGCAGGCGAGCGACATCAGGTCCCAATTCTTTTCCCAATCACTCAACGGCCCCGTTCCCATCAGAAGAAAAGGATATGGTCTGCCGATATCGTCACAACTCTCCTTGAGGAGACCGCATGCGATCTCTTCCTTTCTTATCCCCCTTCCCCAAAACAGCCATGTGCTGTGTCCGTTGCCTGCATTATTTGCCGCAGTCGCGTTGCGGTATCCCCTCTCAACCCACTCTGCAAGAGCCCTCATCAGCGGGAAGCCGCGCCCCAAGCGCAAATAGTCCTTCGCCGCAGGATGTTTGCCATGAGCAGCCCAGAGCCAAAATGAATACCCCATCATCGGTTCCACCACTTTGATATAGCCCTCAAATCATTCCCTCCAATGTGTCCAGACATTCACTATTTCTGTTATCTTAAGGCTTCGTTATTAACAAAAAAATACGGCCCCGTCATACCGATACCCGATACCCAATTCCCATTGCTGCCACCATCCTCAAAATAAAATAGGCCGGTCTACCAAAGTTCAAAACTTCGGCATCCCGGCCTTCTCTTCATTACAAGAGAATCGTTACTATCCGCCCCCCCCCAGGAAGGCTTTAGCTCGCTACACTTGTGCTAATGCTAATTGTAAAAGAGTCTATCATATTTCTCATTCTAATTTCAAAATATATTTACACTCTGGAGTGTGGGTATCTTTTTTGATATCTGGCAGGCGCGCCGCCGCATATTATTCTTATCTGGCTGCAGCGGTGATGAACACTCGCGCGATGATTCCAGGGTATGTGGCGATGTCAATGGTCAAGACCATATCCAAAAGATTGCCTATCGAAGAAACGGGTTATATTGCGCCCATCCTCTTTGGCTTGATACATCGCCATATCAGCCCACTTGAGAATGTCTTCCTGGCTGGCTTCATGATCGATAAACAGCGCCACGCCGATACTCGACGTACAATGATGTTCCACCATGATTTCTGCATTCCCATCATGCTTGCACGTCAGCCAATATGGTTCCGCCAGAGAGGAGCGGATCTTCTCGGCAACAATGCTGGCCTGCGCAACAGATAGTTCTTTATCCACATCCAACTCGCTGAGCATCACCACGAACTCATCGCCACCAAAACGCGCAACGGTATCCATTTCACGCACGCAACGGGTAATGCGATGCGCCACTTCGATCAGAAGCAAATCGCCCACATCATGCCCGTGCGTATCATTGATTGACTTGTAGTTGTCCAAATCCAGAAACATCACGGCGCCATAACAGCCGCTGCGTTTGCTGGCGGCCTTCGCCTGCCCCAAACGGTCGGTTAGCAGACGTCGATTGGGCAGCTGCGTCAGGGTGTCATAGAAGGCAAAGTTTCGGATAAGCTCCTCGGCTTCCCTTTGCTCGGAGATATCCTCCGTTATCCCCAGAAGTCTTTCAACTCCGTCATTCTTGTTCTTAATGGGAACAAAACACGACTTTAAAGTCCGCCCACGCGGCCCGATGGCCTTAAACTCGAAGTGGCTGATTTCCCCGGTATACGCCTTGGCGAGCAATTCCCCTATGCGCTCCCGGTCGTCTACACTGACGACGTCCAGATATAGAGATCCTTGTACCTCGCATTCCTCTTGAATTCCCCGCATGAGAAGCCCAGCCCAGTTCATGGAGATTATCCTGCCATCCATGTCTATCTCATGGATGTGTAGTCTTGCGGATTAAAC
>JBGOVD010000032.1:0-10273 GCA_041477935.1 Dissulfurispiraceae bacterium
GCCTCTAATCCTTCTTCGCGATAATATCCCCTCGATTGTGCGACCTGTGCAAGGACTGTCTCTGGCAGGGTAGCATAAGCTACGGTGATTTTCTCAGGAGGGCCGCCCGGCTTTTTGTCCGGACGGTCGCAAGCGACTAAAGAGATTGTTATTGCCAGAGCGGACACGGCGACCGAAAAACGGATCAAGATGGAATAGATGCTCATAGCTGCTCCTCTCCTGAATCGGTCTTGTAGTGAGGCGGTTCTCCGACCTTTGCGCGAAGATCGTTCACCTCTTTCTTCAATTCGATCATGCGCAGCTCACGCCCCACTGCAACGCGGTTGAAACGGGTCAATTCTTCATTGTTCAGACGCAGTATTTCCTCCGCCTGCTTGAGTTCGGTGATGTCGAGCACCATTCCTATTGACCGGGTTATCTTGCCGGATGCGTCACGGAAGTGTTCGCAATTTTCTTGGACAAGGCGGACCTCGCCATCTGATTTCCTTACCACCCGGTGTTCGATCTCATACTTGTCTTTACCCTCGCGGAGAGAGCCCGAATACGCGGCATCAACTGCTGCCCGGTCGTCAGGATGCACCCGTTCAAGGAACGCTTCATACGTTGCGCCAAACTCCTGCGGCTGCAAGCCGAAGATCCGGTAGACTTCGTCCGACCAGGACAAGTTGTTGTTCTCAAGATCAAGCTCCCAGCTCCCAAGATGCGCGATCTCTTGAGCCCTGTTAAGATGCTCTCCGCTTTCACGCAGCGATTTCGTCAATATATCGCGCTCAGACAATATTCGGGCGAGCTTGATGTTGCTGTAGCTCAGTTGGGAAATCATACCGGACAGCTTCATAAAGAACCCCATGACCGTATCAACGGTTGCCCGGCTGAGCCGAGGGACTTTGGACAGCGCCGCAAGATATTCGGCTTCATCAAAACCGTACTGCTTCGCCTGTGCCCGGAAGAATTCGTAGTCAGGCGATTCGTCATCGAAAAAGAATTGGCCGGTAAAGAAATGACCGAGCTGCTTGCCTCCAACCTCGATGGGTGTCGCGACGTCCCACATGTTGTTCTTGCACTTGTACAACTTGTACTCTCCCGCAGGCATTCCCGCGGTAAGCTGGGTGTCGCTTTCTATGCAGTATCCGCAGGTTTCGGGATGGATCCTGTGGAATTTTGTGCAGATCTCCTGCCAGCCCGTGCCTACCAGTACCTTGCCTTTGAGGTCGATGACGGCGAGGGGGATGAGGGTAAGCTCGTAGAATTTTTCCATGAGTGACTGGATCGCCGGTGAATCTATGATGTCGCCGAGTTCCAGATTCGCGATATCTCCTTCGGGGGAGAGGATGCTCTCAAGTTTATGTCTAACACGTTGCTCGCTCTCCTGCAGCGCTACCTCGGCGCGCTTGCGCTCGGTAATATCTCTTGTGATCTTGGCAAAACCGCGAAGCACACCGTTGCCGTCGCGCAATGCCGTCATTTGTATGCTTGCCCAGAATGAAGAGCCATCTTTGCGCAAACGTCGACCTTCTTCCTCTGTCTGACCGATTTTCAGCGCGGTCTTTAATTCTTCTTCAGGCTTGTTCGCTGCAATGTCTTCAGGGGAATAGAATATGGAGAAGTGCTTCCCCATGATCTCTTCCGCCTTATACCCTTTCAGATTTTCGGCGCCGGCATTCCATGTCACGACCCTGCCGTCCGGATCGAGCATGAAAATGGCATAGTCTTTCACATTGGCAACCAGCAACCTGAAGCGCTCCTCGCTCTTCCGCAGTTCTTCATCCGTGCGGAATTTTGCCAGGGCGACGGCCAGGTAGTCCGCCAGCCTTTCCAACAGGGCCATGGATTCAGGAGTGAAACGCCCTGTCCGCTTGTCGTTTAATTGAAGCAGGCCCAGCCGTTCATCGCCGAGGGTCAAGCCGATAAGGGCCACCGATTCATACCCTTCGCCGTTGCACCGGTTGCGGGTCCGTGCTTTCCGGTCCTTCTCGGTGGTGGTTGCAAGCAGCTCCGTCGTGTTGTTGCTCCAGAAATTTCCGCGCTTGGTAAAGAACGGTTTTGCGCTGTCGAAGCGACCGCAGATCACGTTGCCGCACATGCAATCGAGGACCGGGTTGCCTGCGCTGTCGAGGATAGGCCGACCCTCTTTGTCACAAGAACAGAGCCTGTTCTCCAGGAGAACGAATTCCTTCGGGAACCCCCTGGTTTCATAATAGGGATAGTCATACTCTTCCCGGAGCCGGATACCCACGGCCTCGCAGCCGGATTCCCGCTGAAAGAAGTCCGTAGCCGCATGAACAAGGTCATCTGTATTCTTGCTCTCGTTAACAAGTCTTAGAAACTGGACAGCCATCTCTCGTTCCGACTCCGCCCGTTTGCGCTCGGTGATATCGCGGGCGACATGTACTGCACCGGTCAGCCGGCCCTGCTCGTCGAATATTGGTGTCGTGCTTACTATGAAATCTCCGCCCAGGCGAGGTTCATGGACCTCGGCAATATGCTCGCGGCTGTCAAGGCATGTCAGGGCATGCGGACAAAATGCCGGCGATTCAGCAGTGCCGTGGACGGCGTCATAGCATTTTACGCCGATACATTTTTCAGGCGGCAGTCCCAGCCGATCTGCCATCGCCTTGTTCACGCGGAGGACGGTGTGGTTACAATCCAGGATGGCAATCAGGTCGGGGACCGTGTCGAATGTCCGCTCCCATTCCTCTTTAGCCCGGATTATTTCCTCCTCAGCCTTCTTGCTCTCGGTTATGTCGAATACATAGATTCGCGCGGCGTTGAACTGAGGGGAGAGATAGATAGTCTCGCCGAAGTATCGGTCCTTTATCATCTTTTCCCGATATTGGCTTGATTCATTGTCTCCGTCCCATTTAACCACGATGTCGTCGAAGTCTTCAGGCAGGAATGCATCGGCGCTTGCCGGGTCCATTTTGAGGCTTTCCAGTGATCTGCGGGTTGCAGGATTTGAGAATATTACCTTGCCGGAAAGCTCCACTTCGATGACAGGGTTCGGATTCAGCTGCGGGAAAGAGGCGAGATGTCTTGTCTGCTCCTCAGCCCGTTTGAGATCTGTAATGTCGGAATAAGTGACGACCACGCCCTCGATGTGGCTGTCGGAGGTGCGGTATGGAAGTGCTGTACGTACATACCAGGTGCCATTAAGGCCTATTTCTTTCTTGATCGGGACCAGATTGTCCAGTACCGACTCAGCATCGGAAATCAGGTCCGGACCGAGGAGTTCCTGCGACATATCTATGATCTGGCGTCCGATATCAGACGGTATCAGCTTTATGAGCCTGGTGATTGCGGTCGTGTATCGCTTTACCCTGAAGCTGCGATCGAGGAATATGGTGGGGATATTTGTGCTCGAAAAAAAGTTGTTCAGATCGTCGTTCGTTTCTTCCTGTTCCTCGACCTTGCACTGGAGCTGGGAATTTACGGTAATCAGCTCTTCGTTCAGGGACTGCAGCTCTTCCCGTGAAGTTTCGAGTTCCTCGTTCGCGGCCTGCAGTTCTTCGTTCGAAGATTGCATCTCTTCATTCAGGCTTTTGAGCTGTTCGATATTGGTCTGCAGTTCCTGCCGGGTCACGGACAGCTCGATTTCGAGCTGATGCACCGCCGGTTCATCCACGCAAGCAGATTCAGAGGATTCAGAAGAGAACTCGGCCGGAGGGCCTTCCTTTTCCCTGAAGACTATAAGGAAAAGGTTGTCTTTCATTTTCGATACAAGGACAGACACCTGCCGTTTTTGTCCTTCGTCGCCTGTATAACCGGCGCTGATAGAAACAGGTTTCGCATCCCTGGTGACCTTGTAAACAGCGCCCCTGAGCCTGCTTCGGAGTTTTTCCGGCACGAGTTCGAGCAGGTTCCGGGTGTGTGCGCCGCGGGGCTGGTTCAGATATCTATTCGTAGGGCCGTTATGATACAGGATGTCGTAATGCTGATCGATCGTTACTGCGGCAGGAGCATACTCTTCAAGCAAGGTCTCCTGACTTAACTGGATGACCGATCCGCTCTGACCCAGGGCAGACTGCTGCCTGAGTGGAATGGCCGACCGTTCGGCGGCGAAGGGAACGCTGAGCGACAGCCTTGATGACGGCTCGATCTCGACCTTCTCATAAACGCGGCACTTCTTGTGGGTCAGGGCTTTGAATAGTGCGCTCTTCCTGCCCGGAGACTCGGCGTTTCCGAGGAAAAGATATCCCCCTGGTTTGAGGGCATAGTGAAAGAGCGTGATGCATTTCTCCTGAGCGTCGGGTTCGAGATAGATCAGGAGGTTGCGGCAGATGACGAGATCGAGACGCGAAAAGGGCGGATCGGTGAGAAGGTCCTGCCTGGCGAAGATGACGTGCTGCCGCAGCTCTTTGCTGATAGTCACCGTAACCCCGTCATCCGTTGGAGTGAAAAACTTTTTCATGTATTCGGCCGGCATTTCTGCCGCGATGGATGCGGGATATTTGCCCTCTCTCGCCTTTTCAAGCGCGCCGTCATTTACGTCGGTGGCAAAGACCTGCAGATCACTCTTACTGCCCGCAAGGTCCAGCTCGTGGCGCAGCATCATGGCTATGGAATAGGACTCCTCCCCGGTTGCACAGGCCGGAGTCCAGACGCGTATGGGCGCGTCTCCATTCTCGGCGACCAGCTTACTTATTACTCCATTTCTCAGTGCCTTCCACGCCAGGCGGTCCCTAAAAAAGGATGTCACTCCGATCATGAGGTCGGAAGCAAGCAGTGCTGCCTCGCCGGCCTTGTCGGCAACAACATTCAGGTACCCGGTGACGGAGGAAATCCCCTGCAGGTACATCCTCCTCTTGATCCTGCGTGAGATGACGCTCTTTTTGTAATGGTTGAAACGATGCCCGGTCTTTTCGCGGATAAGAAGGAAAAAGGGCTCCAGTTCAGCCGGAGCAATAAGGCTGTCGGGGGTCTCGGTAACAGCGCCCGAACCTAGGAGTTTTACTATCTCCCGGGCTATATCCGGCGGAGGAAGCACGGCGTCCACCTGCCCCGTCTTTATTGCCGCTTGCGGGAGATCCGGGAACTGGGCAGTGTCAGGGTCCTGGACAAAGACGGTGCCTCCCTCGGTCCTGACAGCCTGAATTCCGCGGATGCCATCGGTTCCCGCGCCGGAAAAGATAACGGCAACGGCGCGTTCGGCGGAGTCTTCGGCAAGAGATACCAGGAACTCATCTATAGGGAAATGGATATGCTCATCAGGCCTGTCGATTACGCGAAATGCCCCATCATGAATCCTGACCTCTATCGCAGGCGGGCACAGATAGAGCCTGCCGGGAAGCAGCTGAAGCCCGTCCTGGATCTCGATGAACTCATGGTCACGCCACTTCGAGCGGAGGAGTTCGGGCATAAGGCTCTTGTGTGCCGGTGAAAGGTGTTGAATGAAGACTATTGAGAAATCGAAATGCCCCGGCAGCGCCTCAAGAAAACATTCGAAGGAGTGAAGGCCACCCGCCGAAGCTCCTATGCCTACGATAGGGAGAGCGGTCTCGGGTTTTTCATCTACCATGATCTTATCAGGCTCCACGCGGCCTCCGATAACTGGTTTCTAAGGCAGTTTAAATCCATCCGGAAATAATAACATGAAAAAGCCTGATTGAACCAAAATTTATGTCCGCGAAGCTCAGGACACTGCAAAGTCCATTAATTGCCGCTCAAACCTTCCTGAAAAACTCCCTGACTTCCTTCATCTTCCCGCAGGAGTAATCGCCCTCGGGGCACTTTCCCTTCAGGCAACCCGGCCCTGCATGTCTGAATATCGCAGGTGCAGTCCCGCTTACAAGCCTGAGCATCTCGATCGCCATTGCACGAATCTCCCATTGAGCCCTGTTGCAGCATCTCTGGGCGAAGAAATGGAGAAGCTCACGCGCATTCATAGTGATGATGATCTTAGTTTCACACGCATTGGGCAGGATGAATCGCGCGTCCTGGTTGGCCGATTCACCCTTGATCCCCTTTTCGTTCAATCTCTTGACGACGTGATTGTACGCCTCCTGAGCCTTATTCATGAAATCCCCGAAATAGCGGGCCAACTCGCGGTCTTTCCTGATGGACGGAGGAATGACGAAATCGAAGCCGGCCGCTTCGCTCACATACCTTTGGCTCTGCTGCGAATACGATGCGAGCCGATGCCTGACCAACTGATGTGAGCATGCCCTGGATATGCCTTCGACTGCGAACGTGAAAGATGCGTGCTCGATCGGCGACATATGGCCCATATCCATCAGCTTTTCGACGAATTTCTTCTGGTCTTTCGCCGACGTCTTTTCTTTCAGGGATTCGATATCCGAAGGGCTGTAGCACAGCTTCGCAGCCATCGCCACTACGGCCTCAGGATCAGGAGTATGCTCAAGTAAAATGACCTTCAAGCTCGATTCCATTAATATGTTAACCCTTATGCCGTCTTCTCATTCCATAGGACATTCGACTTACTCTCGCAGATGATCGACGCTGCATTTTCAAACACATATATCTTTTCGACGCCATCAGGAAGATTGTTTTTTATGTCCATCAACATAGAATGCATGCTGGGGTCGCAATCCCCGCTCAATTGGATGTAAATAACGCCTGCATAACATTTATGGATCAGCTCTTTTTCGAGCAGGGCCTTAAGGCATTCAGCCCCCTTGCCCGATAATGACGAAGTTATCTTGGCCAGAGAGGAAATAGTGTCGAAATGACTCATCCCGATAAGTAAATACGGTTGCTTTCCATATTTGACAAGGTAATATGTCCTTTGATCAGGCGGTAAGGCCCAGGCAACTTCATCAGATCGGCCTTTCTTTTCGTCTGCATCGAACAGCCGCTTCCGTTCATCATCGAATGAAATCATGAGTCCCCTGAACGCATCTCCACCGATTTTTTTCAGGTCCTTCATAAGCCTGTCGGCCTGTTCCTGCGACAGTATCTCAACAGTTAAATCATCCATCTTCCCCATACGTACATAATATCACAAACAATGTCCGGGATACCTTCGTTTTTGTGATAAATCCGACGCACCCTTGCCTGCACAGCCATTCTTGTGATTGATATCACAATATCATTATTGTGATAGTTGCATAATAGGATTACCGTCGGCCCGTCCCTGTACCATCGCGCTGATAAGGAGACAAATGTTTATGCTTACAAGATGCACAATGAAAGTCCTGCCGCTTCTCCTGCCGCTTCTGATATGGCTCCTTCCAGCGGGCTTGCAGGCAGCGGACCACAAAGAATCTTCATCGATGAAGATACCTATACTCCTGTATCATCGTTTCGGGCCTGTTGCGGCAGACGGCATGACCACGACCACGCCGGTCTTCCAATCCCATCTCGAATACCTGAGGGCCAATGGATACAAAGTCATCCCGCTGAGACAGCTTGTCGATTACTATCTTCATAAGGGTCCGCAGCCGCCGCCCAAATCGGTAGTTATTACTGTCGATGACGGTCATAAAACGGTCTATACGGACATGCTCCCGCTGATCAGGAAATACCGCATACCGGTGACGCTCTTCATCTATCCTTCAGCGATATCGAACGCTTCCTACGCGATGACGTGGGACCAGTTGAGAGAGCTTCAGAAGACCGGCTTATTCGACATGCAGGGACATACCTACTGGCATCCCAACTTCAAGCAGGAGCGCAAGAAATCGAGCCCATCTGATTACGAAAAAGTCGTTGATATGCAGCTCAATAAATCGAAATCCAAACTGGAGAAGGAACTCGGGACGAAGATAGATATGATTGCCTGGCCTTTCGGGATCCAAGACGATTTTCTTATTTCAAAGGCACATCAGGCCGGCTATATCGCCACTTTTACTCTGGAAGCTCATGGCGCAGGCAGCTCGGACAACGTGATGAAACTCCCGCGTTATTTATTAACCAATGCAAACAAAGGCAGGGCATTTGAATGGATACTGACAAACTAGTTGTTCAAAAAAGCAGCAAAAAAAGCTATGCAATTGCAGCACTAATTACGGTCGTGGGAGCAGTCTTCCTGATAGCTGTTTGCATTCACATGGATTCCGGAGATGCACGGGTCGCCGATGCCAGGGTTATATCGGGCGGCGGGGTTGTTGATGCCAGGGGTCTATCGAGCGGCAGGGTTGTTGATGCCTCGACAAACAAGCCTTTGGCAGGGGCCTTCGTTACCCTCGACGGCAACGAGACGGTACAGACTGATGAAAACGGTCGCTTTCAGATCAAGCCCACGGTAAAAATAGCTGCGGCGCGGGCTTATGGATATACGCGGGCCGCGGTTGAACTTGCGTCGCAGCAAGGAAAGTCGCCTGTCGAAATAAAGCTGAAACCCTTCGTGCCGAAGGCCCTGTACCTGACAGTTTATGGCATCGGAGACCGCAAAATACGCACAGCCGCTTTAAAGCTTGTCGACGAGACCGAAATAAATTCGCTTGTAATAGATGTAAAAGGCGACAGGGGCATTATCCCTTATAAAAGCTCGATTCCTCTGGCCTCGGAGATCGGCGCCCAGAAGGTAATAACTGTGAAAGATATGAAAGGCCTCGTTCAAGGCCTCAAGGAAAGGGGTATTTATACCATAGCGAGGGTAGTCGTCTTCAAAGACAGCCTTCTTGGTCAGGCCCGGCCCGACCTTGCGATAAAGACTGCAGACGGTAAAGTATGGCACGACAGGGAAAATCTGGTCTGGATGGACCCTTCACGGAAAGAACCACAGGACTATGCCATCAGCGTCGCAATAGAGGCCGCCCAGAACGGCTTTGACGAGGTCCAGTTCGACTACGTCAGGTTCCCCGACCATAAGGGGCTCGTATTCGGCATCGCCAATACCGAAGAAAACAGGATTAATGCCATTTCCGGGTTTCTTACTGAAGCGCGGAAGAAGCTGACTCCATACAATGTATTTGTCTCGGCCGACATTTTCGGCTATGTCGCATGGAACCTCGATGACACTCAGATAGGCCAGAAAATCGACCGTCTGGCGCCTGCCGTAGATTACATATCGCTGATGCTCTATCCTTCCGGGTTCCAGTGGGGAATACCCGGATACCGGAACCCGGTCGCGAACTCAAACCGGATAGTATACCTGACACTAAAAAAGGCGCATGAGAGAACTAATCTGCCGACTATACGTTTCAGGCCCTGGCTGCAGGCATTCAGGGACTACGCCTTCGACAGGAGGCACTTCACGGGCGTTGAGATCAGGGAGCAGATAAAAGCAGCCGAGGAGTTCGGGTCGAATGGATGCATGCTCTGGAATCCGAGAAATGCATATACGTCCGACGGACTAAAAAAGAAGATCGCATCAAAGAGCGCCGATATCAGTTAAATGAGGTAAGACCTGCCTGAGGTGTTTGTATCGAAGCGCGGCGCCTGGGTTATCACGGCCGCGTCCGCCTGAGGCGGACAGGGCAATGCCGGCACTGAAACACAGAACGTTGATTTCCCGATCAGAGCCACCACTGGCTCACAGAGGCTAATTGCCGAGCGAGAGACAAATGTCTCAGGCAGGTCTGCTCCGTTTATACGCCTGGTTAGCTTTTTCAAGTCGCCCCGTGGTAATTTAGTTCTAAAATTGTCCTGGAGTGATACCATGTCGACTGAAATAAAACGCTCCGTATGCCCATACGACTGTCCCGACGCGTGCAGTTTGCTTGTCCATGTCGAGGGTGGAATAGCAATAAAAGTGTCCGGAGATCCGGACCATCCCTTCACACGCGGCACTCTTTGCCCCAAGATGAACCACTACGAAAAAACCGTTCATTCACCCTCGCGGCTGACCCGGCCACTGATGAGAACCGGACCCAAGGGAAAAGGCGAGTTTCGTCCTGTCTCCTGGAATGAAGCAATCGAACATATCGCCGGCCGCTGGAGTGATATCATAGCACGGTACGGCGCAGAAGCCATCATACCCTGTTCGTATGCAGGAACTATGGGTCTGGTGCAGCGTAATTGCGGCCATGCCTTCTTTCACCGTCTGGGGGCCTCACGGCTTGAACGCACCATATGCTCTCCTGCCAAGGACGCCGGATGGAAGATTGCCATGGGTGACACGCCCGGACTGCATCACGACGAAGTCATGCACAGCGATCTTGTTATCCTGTGGGGAATCAACGCGGCCGCCACAAGCATTCATACGCTGCGCGGGGTCTACGAGGCCAGGAAGCGGGGCGCTGACGTCTGGCTGATCGACACCTACGAAACCCACACCGCCAGGTCCGCCGACAAGGTCTTCATCACTCGTCCCGGCAGCGACGGCGCGCTGGCCCTGGGAATGATGCATGTGCTGGTCAGGGACAATCTGGCA
>JBGOVD010000094.1:0-7084 GCA_041477935.1 Dissulfurispiraceae bacterium
ACAGTGGTCTCGACGTCGGTAAGAAGGTCAATAACGTGATAGACCTCCTGCATAGGCTTACTCTTTCCGATGATATTCCGGTAGCCTGAAGGAGACGATATCTGTTTTTCGAGGTTGGCCAGGCGGGTAACGTCCCGGATCACCAGCACTGCGCCCATGAACCGGCCGTCCTGATCGTGCAGCGGAGACGAGTTTATGATGAAAACCTTTCCGGGAGCGCTCGTGGTGCATTCAAGTCTATATTCGATAACCGGCTCTTTTGTCTGCAAGGTCTTAAAAAGTATATAGAAACAGGAGCGGTCGCACGAGCCTGAGAAGTCCTTTATCGATTTGCCTGGCACGAGTTTATCGCTGATGCAGCAGATGTCCCCCATTGCCTTGTTGATATGAATTATCCTCATGTCCTTGTCTACGGTGAGAACGGCGTCGGGGATACTGCTGAAAACCGCTTCGAGATTCAATCGATACTGTTCTTTTTCATCGGATATTCTGCGAATTTCCTGTTCGGCTACAACCTTGTCCGTAATATCGCGCCCGACAACCTGGTATTCTGATATTCGACCGGACCTGTCGAAAAAAGCCCGCACCGAGCGGTGCAGCCACCTCATCTGGCCGTCGGGCAGAACAACACGGTGTTCGATTTCAGCAACAGGCTGCGTTAACGACAGGTTGCGAAGGCATTTGTTGAAATTTTTCAGGTCCTCATCAGGCATATTGAGCGTAAATGCCGTCCCGACGAGCTCTTCTTTTTTCTTCTGGAAAAAATAGGCATACGAGTCGTTCACGAAGGTCAGTGCTCCGTCGCTTTTATAACGGCATACCTGCTCAATCTGGTCCTCGACTATGGCGCGATAGATCGATTCGCTGTGCAGCAGTTTCTCTTTGATTATCTGCTGCTCGGTTATATCGTTCAGAAAACCGACTACCTCTTCAGGCCGGTCCGGACTCGCGGAAGAAAGACGCATCTGATCGCGCAGCCACACGAAATTGCCGTTCTTGTGGCGGAAACGATATTCAAGAGTCAGGTGACCCTGTTGGCGCAGAGCTTCGACCCATGATGATATTTCCAGTGAGTCTTCAGGATGAATACATCTTTCCCAAAGCGTGGGATCAAGCAGGAATTCATCCGGATCGAAACCGGTCAAATTCCCGACGTTCCTGCTTATGAAGGTCAAAGCATATCCGTCGTTTGTCAGGACGAAACTGTATATGACTGCAGGACTGGCGGTAAGCAGGTATTCGAGGCGACTCTGCGCTGCCGCAAGTGCGTCGAGGGCATTTTTGCGGGAAGTGATGTCGAGGAACATCGGCAGGAAATAAAGCGGCCTGCCCTGCTGATTCCTTAAAAGACGCATTGAAATGGTGATCCATATCAGACTCCCGTCTTTATGGATAAAGCGTCTGTCGTTCTCATAATAATCTATTTCGCCGGTCATGAGTCTCTGGGCATAACCCACACCGATTGGCCTGTCTTCCGGATGGATAATGTCGATTGATTTCCTGGTCAGGAGTTCTGCTTCGGTATATCCCGTAATCTCGCAGAGGACTTTGTTCACGCGGGTGAATGTTAAATCGGGGTCTAGCATGGCGGCGCCTATCGGTGCCTGGTCGAAGGTGCGCCTGAATTTCTTTTCGCTTTCCCTGAGAGCAGTTTCCGCGTTTTTTCGGGCGGTTATGTCAATGTTCAGACCTTCGATATATCGGAGTTCTCCGTCTGAGCCTCGCACCTCCCGGGCCGCCAGTGTAATCCATTTTACACTGCCGTCCTTGCAGATTAATTGCGTCTCGAAATCGGTAACTTTGCCCTTTTCCTTGAGAATCATGAAAAGGCGGTCGCGGTCCAGGGGATTTACATAGAGCTGCGATTTCAGGTCATGAAGCTTAGAAATCATCTCTTCAGGTCCGTCATATCCGAGCATTTTGGCCAAGGCAGGATTGACGGTGATGAATCTTCCCTTGGGCGTCGATAAAAATAGTCCTTCGACGGCGTTTTCAAAAAAAGTACGATAGCTGAATTCGTCAGACACAATGTCGTCGCAACTATTTTGCGTATCAATATTTTGCGTTTTTTTAATCATTCCCTATGGATCAGGATCAACTCTTAACGGGTTCATAAGTCAGAAGTTTGCAGTAAGCCTTGAGAGTATACCGGCAACGCAAATTGCAGTATTCAGACGATATCAGAGACATGTCGATCAAAAGAATTAAGATTCAAACCCACTCAAAAAGTATAGCATATCGAGCCCGGAACATCACAGTTCCAGGCCCGAAACTCGGAGATATACCGTTTAAAGTATTTCCAGGCAGGAGAAAAAGTATGGTATTTCGAAGGAAGCCGATTCGGGTGAATCGGAACCATGAATGATATTCCGTTCTACGCTGTCGGCGAAGTCCTTCCTTATCGTGCCGGGCGCAGCATTTGCCGGGTTCGTGGCCCCCATGATCTCCCTCACTTTAGATATAGCGCCTGCGCCCTCGATAACCAGGACGACTACCGGCCCCTCGCACATGAAGGTGGTAAGGCTGTCGTAAAACGGCCTTTCCTTATGAACCATGTAAAATGCCCCGGCTTCTTCCTTGGACAATACGATCTTTCTTAGTGCCGCTATCCTGAGGCCGTTCTTTTCGAACCTGCTGATGACTTCTCCGATGATATTCTTGCTGACCCCGTCCGGCTTGATGATCGAAAGTGTTCTCTCCATTTAGTTTCCCCTCCCATTATATGCAGGGACAATTCATTAATTGCCCCTGCGTTGTCTTTCATGAGCACGACATGCCTGGACGCTTCAGCCGCAAAGACTGAAAGCAGCTTCGATCTTAACCCGCAAATGTTCGCCTTCTTCCGCAACTGTATACTTCGCCCTGCAGGACCGGATGAACATCTCTAATTTCCGGAGGTCCTCCCGGTTATTGTCCAGGAGCACTTCAACCTCCTCATGGACAGTGCAGAATCCTTCGAGGTGTTTCTTGAACTCCTTGAGATGTTCGGGATGGTGCAGACCTCTGACATCTATGATCACGGTATCTCCTTAAAGCCCGGAGAGCGTTTTATCGAGGCTCTCCATGTTTTCTACGTTAAAAATAACCGCGCCGGCGTCGATTCTCTTGACAAGCCCTGACAGGACTTTGCCCGGCCCGACTTCGATAAAGGTCTTGAGGCCCTTCGCCGCGATTGCACTGATACAATCTTCCCAAAGAACCGACTGGCTCAACTGGCGCACAAGGGAGGACCTGATCTCCCCGGCGTCGGAGATGAACCTCGCATCCACATTGTTCACGAAAGGCAGCACAGCATCACTGATCCGGAAATCCTTCAATATCTCTTCGAACTTCCTCCCGGCATCTTCCATCAACGCGCAATGCGAAGGCACACTCACCGCCAACGGAATCGCTCTCCTGGCACCCGCCTCTTTGGCTTTAGCGAGCAGGGCTTCAACGGCATGCTTTTCGCCGGACACGACAATCTGGCCGGGGCAGTTATAATTAGCTACCGATACGTAGCCGGAGTCGATACCCTTGCAAAGTGTATCTATAACTCCCCTGTCGATACCTAGTATGGCTGCCATAAGTCCTTTGCCTGCAGGGACAGCCTCCTGCATAATCCGCCCGCGTATCTCGGTAAGCCTGACCGCGTCCGCAAATGAGATGCTTCCTGCCGCCACTAGTGCCGAATACTCTCCAAGGCTGTGTCCGGCCACTGCGGATGGGGTTACACCCTTCAAGCCGAGGGCCGTGAATGCGGCGATACTGGCAACAAGCAGGCAGGGCTGCGTGCGGTATGTCTTATTCAACTCGTCGGCCGGACCAGTGAAGCTGAGTCCTGCAACGTCGTATCCGAGGGTTTCCGAGGCCTCCTCATAGAGACACTTCACTTCATCAAAGTTATCGTAAAAATCCTTTCCCATTCCTATGACCTGGGAGCCTTGTCCCGGGAATACGAAGGCAGCCATCAGGCTTTAATCTCTTTCAACTTCTTTATCATCATGGGTATTACTTCGTTGACATCGCCGACAATGCCGTAAGTAGCGACATTGAAGATCGGGGCTTCAGGGTTCTTGTTGATTGCAATGATGACGTCCGACGACTGCATACCTACGAGATGCTGGACCGCGCCTGATATGCCGCAGGCAATATATATCTTTGGGCAGACGGTCTTGCCTGTCTGTCCGACCTGATGCCGGTATGGGATCCATCCTTCGTCGACTGCAGCTCGTGAAGCCCCGACGGTCCCGCCCAACAGTCCCGCAAGCTCCCTCAGCAGCTCGAAACCCTTCGGGTCACCGATCCCCCTGCCGCCGGATACGATTATCTCGGCATCCTGGAGATTGATCATGCATTCGGATGTCTCCTGAACAACTTCAAGCACCTTGGTCCGCGAAGTGATTCCCTCCGCGGAAATCTTTATTATCTCTCCCTTTCGGGCCGGATCATAGGCGCCCTTTTTCATGACCCTCGGCCTGACCGTAGCGATCTGAGGCCGGTAGTTCGGGCAGAGGATGGTGGCCATGATATTGCCGCCGAACGCGGGCCTTATCTGGAGAAGGTTCCCGGAATCCTTATCTATTTCGAGTGCGGTGCAGTCTGCCGTGAGGCCTGTCTTCAGCTTGCCGGCCACCCTCGGGACAAAAGACCTTCCAATTGCGGTAGCGCCTGCAAGCACGATCTCGGGCTTATACTGTTTTACAAGTTTTATGAGAAGCTGTGAATAGGGTTCATCATTGAAATGGTCGAGGGTCGGGTCAGCCACATGGTAAACCTTGTCCGCGCCCCATCCGATCAGTTCCTTCGCCTCGCGTTCGCTTGCGCCGAACAGGACTGCTGAAAGTTCGGTTTTACGCTCATCGGCAAGCTTCCTTCCTTCTCCGAGAAGCTCCAAAGCTACAGAGGCAAGCTTTCCCTGCCTTTGCTCCGCAAATGTCCAGACACCTTTATAAGACGAAAGATCAGCCGCTTCCCTGGCGTCCCCTTCTTCCGCGATCTCAACAATAGCACCTTCCGGGCAGATACCAAGGCAGGTACTGCAGAAATTGCAATATTCGTTGATGTAAGCTTTGCCGTCCTTTATTTCAATGGATGTAAACGGGCATGAACTCACACACTCGCCGCAGCCGGTGCATTTTTCGGTCCTGACGATTATACGCATTTCATCCTCCTGAGCTCTTCGATCAGCGCATCGATTTGCTGTTCGAGTGTCCCTTCGAGGACCTTCCTGACGGTCTTTGACTGAGGGGCGAAAATGTTCTTTACCTGGGTAGGCGAGCCTTTCAATCCGAGATTCTCTTCCTCGGCCTCGATGGCCTTGGCATCCAGTTTTTCGATCACAGCCTTTTTGGCTGCCATTTTTCCCTTGAGCGAAGGCAGTCTCGGGACGTTGATCTCTTTGACTACGGTCAGGAGGACCGGAACAGAAGATTCGACGACATCATATCCGTCGTCCATAAGCCGGTGCACTTTAATCGAAGATGCGCCGACATCTTCGACCTTCTTTACATATGCTATATGAGGGATATTAAGGAATTCGGCCACTTCGGGTCCGACCTGCGCGGTGTCTCCATCTATTGCCTGCTTGCCGCACAGGATTATGTCATATCCGAGTTTTTGAATCGCTTTAGAGAGAGTATAAGATGTTGCCCATGTATCAGACCCGGCAAATGCCCTGTCGGATATGAGCTTGACCTCGTCTACTCCCATGGAAACGGTCTCTCTCAGTGCTTCCTCGGCCTGCGGGGGACCCATCGTAATAACCGTAACCTTGCCACCGACTTTTTCGCGGATCTGGAGAGCTGCCTCGACTGCGTGGAGATCATAAGGATTTATGATACTCGGAACACCCTCCCTGATAAGCGTATTTGTCTCGGGATTGATCCGCACCTCAGCGGTATCCGGGACCTGCTTTATACAAACAATACAATTCACAGAAAACCTCCTACCCTATTGTAAAATCACGATTCCGAACTGGAATTATACCCTTTATATCGCTATTCTTTCAACAAGAAAGAAGCCGACGCAAAACGATAAAATGGTCACTAACCCTTCCTTGCCTCCCATTAAACTAAGGAGAAGCGCGGTGAAGTTACTGGTTCTGTATTTCTGCAACAACCATCGCTATGGCATGGCCGCGCTCGTGGGACAGCGTGAGGTGTAAAACCAGCGGATCATCTAAAAAGCCCTTAATCCTCTCGGCCAGCACAATAAAGGGTTTTCCGGAACTCTCATTCAAAACCTCGATATCGCCTACATGGATGTTTCTGTCCTTGATCAGGCCCGATAATGCCTTTATTGCCGCCTCTTTTGCGGCAAAACGCGCCGAAAGGTTCGGGAAAGGATCGCGTTTGGAAAAACAGTAGGATATCTCAGATTCACTGAAGATTCGTTTAAGGAATGCGTCGCCCCACTTATTGACCGCTGCCCGAATTCTCTCGATCTCGACGATATCGGTTCCTATCCCTGCTATCATCAGGAACGCCCGATCGCTTCCTTCATCTCTCTTACAGCCCTCTCCATGCCGACCAGCACTGCACGGGATATGATGCTGTGGCCGATATACAATCCCCGGACGCCTGCTATGGATGCGATGCCTCCGACGTTTAAATAGTTGAGGCCGTGTCCGGCATTGATACCAAGGCCCTGCTTACCGGCAATCTTCGCCGCCTCGATTACCCGGTGGAGTTCTTCTTTCACCCGCGCACGACTTGCATTGGCATAAAGTCCGGTATGGATTTCCACCATATCGGCGCCTATCTCCTTCGAGATGTCGATGTCAAGAATGCTGGGGTTGATGAACAGGCTAATCGGAATTCCGGCGCCTCTGATTTTCTTCACCGTCTCCTTAAGGTGTTCTTTTTGCGCAATGACGTCAAGCCCCCCCTCGGTAGTCAGTTCGAGTCTTTTTTCAGGAACCAGCGTTACCAGATCGGGACGGATTTCGAGGGCAATGTGCACCATCTCCTCCGTAGCAGCCATTTCCAGGTTCAGTTCGCATGGAACGACCTCCCTCAAGATTCGGACATCCCTGTCCTGTATGTGACGCCTGTCTTCTCTCAGATGCACGGTTATGCCGTCAGCGCCGCCAAGAAGCGCAAGG